>MWEH01000100.1 GCA_002070965.1 Firmicutes bacterium ADurb.Bin080
AGTTACGCCTATGGAGATGGAGAATACGAAGTCTATGAAGTAGGAATCTCAACACTTTAGTGATGAGAAGTTCAATGAAAAACATAATTGAAGGAGAGAGAAATGAAACGGTTAGATGAAAACACATTAACAAATATTCTCACATACATATCCTCCCACCAAAAGGAGAAGGGCCTTTCCCCTTCGTATAGAAACATACAATCTTTCATTAAAGCAACCAGCTTAAGCATAGTGCACCGGTATATAAACGAACTAAAAACAAGAGGGCTTTTAGCCCAGGAAGAGACAGGTTCAATTTATATAGATCCGAGACTTGCATCAAAGAAAACTATATCTGTTCCTATGCTAGGAGTTGTTCCTTGTGGATCTCCGATATTAGCAATAGAAAATATAGAAGCATCATATCCACTACCTTCCGAAATATTTGGAGCGTCAGATCTGTTTATGCTAGTAGCAAAAGGTGACAGCATGATAAACGCGGGGATTAAAAATGGAGATATTCTAGTAATAAAGAAACAAAGTTTTGCATCTCCTGAAGATATAGTTGTTGCTCTTATTGGAGAAGAGGCCACAGTAAAAAGATATCGTCCGACACCCTCTCAAATAATCCTCCACCCGGAGAATCCTAACCTTGAAGACATAGTGGTAAAGGAATGCCAGATAATAGGTAAAGTAGTTAGTTATATCCATCGCTTTGCTATGACGTAATATCTTCAAAGCAGAAATTCCCTTATAAGCCTGCAAAGAATTGCTAGAATATAATCTCTCTAAAATGAATAAATGTAATCAGTCCCTATTTAACAACGCTTTGTCTCAACGGAATATCTCATAAAATACCTTACACAGAATGGTACCTATAACAAGAATCTCAATAAATAGAAAAAGGAAATAAAACAATGATGGTTAAGTTCGTAAAAACATATGTAGATGTGCTAGTTAAGATGAGAAGGGATGGAACCATACTCCCCCAAAAAGTTCTCTGGGAAGACAAAGCATATGAAATAGATTGCATCATGAAAATTTCTCCTATACCCAATTACAAGAAGATCCCAGGAAGCGATACAATGAAATATATATGTGAGATACAGGGAAAAAGGAAAGAATTATTCTTAGAAGATAACCCTAGAAGATGGTATGTAGAGAAGCCGGTTTTACAGTTTGTATAATCAACTATCTTTCGTCCCTAACCTTAACAAATTAGCACAATAACTAACTAACCGTATCCCTTATACTCAATATATGATACCTAAAAACAAAAATATCAACCCAAGATAAAAACGAATACTTAAAAATATTAGTAATCGATGATGCTAAAAAAACAAAGTCACAATAGTATTCAAAGCGAATATGTAGCAATATAAATAATCCATGATGCTTAAAAAACAAAGTCATAACAGTATCCAAAGCGAATATGTAACAATATAAATAATCCATGATGCTTAAAAAACAAAGTCATAACAGTATCCAAAGCGAATATATAACAATATAAATAATCCATGATGCTTAAAAAAAAAGTCACAATAGTATTCAAAGCGAATATATAACAATATATAAGGAGGTGAATTATGATAGAATGTCATTGCGTAAAATGCGGGCATAAACTGGATGCGATACTATTTTCGCCTTCAAAGTTATTTGTAAAGTGTCCCATTTGTTCAACCTTACATTTAATAAAACTTAGCGATGCTGAATTGTCTATAAAAGTAAAGAAACTAACTCAAACCTCGATATCTTCCACAAAGACATAGCTAAAATCTTTCCCCTCTCCCAAAGCAAATTAAAGTTAAAAATATAATCACAAGTATAAAAAACAACAAACTCAAGAATTATAAAAACAAAAATACCAATAATTAACTTTCTCAAGGAGAATGAGGCACTTAGCAGATGCGATTAATCTGAGAAAGAGACAGTAAGATAACTGAAGTTATTATTTTAGCAATAAAACTATCTAAGCCTTACAGGATCATATTTTCATATGGTTTTGTAGGGCTATTTTTATAGGAGACAAAAAAATGAATACAAAATACAACAATAACAACCATTTACCCCTGCCCGAATCTAACCCCTCACTCAAACCAATCAATTTAAACCCTGAGCAAATCCCAGATTCCTCACAATACCCATTAGTCTTTCCGCCAGATTCTTCTCCTCGGCCAACAATGGCCACAATATTCTATATCGATTATTTTGGAGAAAAACAGGAAATAGAGGTAACAAAAGACTTTAAAGAGAAATATGATGCAATTATAAAAAAGGAACAGCTCATCGAACGAAAAGAAACTCGTCGTCATACCTCACTCGATAATCTCACAGAGAAGGGCTTTGTATTTCACTCCTCCCTTCCGACTCCCGAAACCGAGTATGAAAAGTCCGTTCTCATAGAACATGTCCGAACATTAATCTTCTCTCTAACCCCTTCTCAGCAAAAACTAATCCGCCAGCTCTTCTATGAAGACCTCACTATGAACGAAATCGCTCGCCTCGAGAATGTCACCCCATCGGCCATCCGCCACAGGTGGGGGAGAATAAAGAAAGAATTGAGAGAGAAGAAGATAACATAAGCATCGAGTGTAGGATTACAATACATTTGTTACACAATCGCATAAAGAGGAAAGGGAGTTAGAGAGGGAAGTAATTAGGAGGAGGGAAGAAGGAGAAAGGGACAGGCCTCCCCT
>MWEH01000101.1 GCA_002070965.1 Firmicutes bacterium ADurb.Bin080
TTTACCCTTTTTTTTGCATTTATGCCAAAAAATCTAGCACTATCTTAAATTTTGCATTTACTTTGAGAATTAACAATTATTCATTAAAGACGAATATATTGAACTGCTCTGATTTAAATGATAAAACTAATATATATCAATTTATTGGGAGGAATCGTGAGAAAAACTATCTTAGTATTTATCTCCCTCATCCTTCTTATTTGTCTTCTCCCTTTGAGTGGGTGTAAACCAGATATGGTGGAGGAGGAAACCACAGTGATTGACCCCAAAGCAATAGAGGTTGCAGAAATTTTTATAAATTCCTTCTGGGATTCGCAGTACAAGTATTTCTTTCACAACAACACAAAAAAGACTGACGGGATACATCTTTCGGGGCCTGGGTTTGGTAAATATACTGATTTTTGGCTCGAAGCGCAAAATTGGCAAACAGTAATGGATATCTATGAACTACAAGGGGGAGAAACCTACCGGGAGTTAATAGATAAAGTATTTCAAGGGTTCTCTTCATTTTATCCTAATTATCAATCTAATGATTATAACGATGATATCGGTTGGTGGGCACTTGGGTGCACAAGAGCATATTCTTTAACTAATGACATATTCTATCTGGAGAAAGCCAAAGAAATGTTTGACCATATATATGAAAGCTTCAGCGAGGAGCTTGGCGGAGGAATATTTTGGACCAAGGGAAAAACTGAGAAAAATGTATGTACCAATGCTCCCGCAGTCATAACTGCAGCCCGTTTAGCTGGGTTTTTGTCGGAGGAAGAGTATCTTGAAAAAGCTATATCGATTTTTGAATGGATTAAAGACAACCTTTACGATGCTGAAACCGGAAAACTAAACGATACTGTAAGGCTTGATTCAACTATTTACGAGGGGCAATTCTCTTACAACTATGGGACCTTCGTGGGAGCGGCATACGAGTTGTATCTCCAGACCGGAGATTCCGCCTATCTTCAATATACTGAAAAACCTCTAGATTATATTTTGAGTCAAAAAATTGAAGATGGCATTATGATTCCTGAAGGTCAGGGAGATGGCGCAGCGTTTAGGACTATACTTTTCCGAACATTAAATATATTCGCAAAAAGTTCGCGTCCGGATTATCAAGTTATAATAAACGATAATGCCCTAGCTACATACAATAACCGGCGTATTTCCGATTCATTGTGCGGGTACAACTGGGCGGAGATTCCTTCTGATGAATTAATAATAATGAGTGTTGCCTATGCAGCTTCCACAAGCTTATTCCAATTCTATAAAGTTTAATTTAATTGGTATAAGTGATACAATGAAAAATATTATATATAATTTGGAGAGAAAATGGACGGGGATAAGAAGAAAGAAATAAAAGATGCATACAAGGAAAAATTATCAGAGGGAGGAGTTTATGCGGTAACAAATAACGTTACTGGGAAAATCCTTTTACAACCATCATACAACCTTGCAGGGAGCAAAAGCAGGTTTGATTTCTCCAAAGTGACTGGGTCTGCGGTTATTCCAAAATTGCAGCAAGACTACAACCAATACGGACCAGAATCCTTTAGCTACGAGGTCCTTGAAACGTATAAAGCAAAGCCGGAAGAAAGCCATGAGCAATTTGTAGATAAGATTAAGTTCCTCTATGAATTCTGGCAAGAAGAATACAAAGATAAAGACCTTTATTAACTTGCAAGCATGTACTTAAATGCCTAAAATTTTAGATCCAGATGAAATTCTGAATTTCTATTCTATCCCCTTCATCCTGTACATTATCGAGGGGCCTTGAATTTTTTGATCTTGGGGTAACGGAAAAATTTTCGACAGTCAAACCGTCTACATATCTAGCAAATAGACCATGTACTGGAAGATCCCAGTATGGATAGAGATTACTGGTTAATACTGACATACTTGATACCCTGGTTATCTCAGGATACCCCTCCATATTTAAAGGCCCTTCATAAGCCCCCTTGGAGTTTTTATAAATGTTCAACTTTTCATCCGCTTCCCTGTATGTCATAGATATATTTTTTAGGGTTACATTTTCAACGGAGTTAATTTTAGAATACTTTTTATATCCGGTAATTGCGCTTGCGACATCAATACCAGTTGCCTCAATATCCTGTATAGTTATGTTTTTTAGAGTTCCCTCTCCGTTTCTATATCCTAGCCAAATAACAAAGGCAGATGTTACATGTTCCATCACAATATTTTCTATAGTAATATCACTAACAATTGACCCGTCAACACACTCTATCGCAATTCCCGAGTAGCCTCCCGCAATTCCGGGCATAAAGAAGAAACAGTCCCTGACTACAACATTCGATATGGTGTTCCATGTAGCAGTCCCTATCTTAAAGCAATTGGCAAGAGACATAATCTCACAATCTTCAACAAGCATTCCATCAAGTGCGGGGGTATTAGCGTCATCAGTTTTTATACAAATTGCATCATCTCCGGTGGCGATAAAACAGTGTCTTATTACTATGTTTGTTCCCCCTTCAATATCAAATCCATCTGTGTTTGCTACTCTGACATTATTATTGATAACTACATCTTCTATGTGCAAGTTATCCACCCCTTCGAGTCTCGCGGTCCAACTGCCCGCCTCATACAATTCAAGATTCTGAATGGTAACATTAGTGCAGTTATTCATGCCCAGCAACATGGCTCTATTAAACTCATGTTCTTTGCCCATCATTATTCTTTTTCTGTGTTCAACAATATATCTTTTTAAATTAAAGGTATCCAAAGGCAGAAATTCGGATTCCTCTTTTGCCGGATTAACATATGTCGCCCCGTTCCCGGCAATTCGGCCCGGGCCTTCTATTTTTACATTATCTGCATCCTTTGCAGAAATATATCCAAGGACATCAAGTCTGTTTTCTTCGCTTAAGCTTTTATTCTCTTCGTACGTGATACACTCTAAACAAGCCCCTTCGCTTATCCTTAGGGTTACGTTACTCTTTAGTCTTAACCTGCCTGTTCGGTAAGTTCCTCCATCCACGAGAACGGTTCCACCCCCTGCATCGTATGCTGCCTCTATAGTATTTTGAACGGCTATAGTATTGTCCGAAAAGGATGATTCACTATCCGCACCATAATCCCGTATATCAAAGACTGCGCCTTGAATTGCAGGGGCTTCGTGAAGGTAATTCTCAAATGGAATGTCCGCAAGAAACTTTCCATCCTCAGCCATATGATAGGTTGTTGTTATCGCCGACCCTTCCTTACCACTATATGGGAGATAAAAATCCAATGCCACAATCCCTAAGCTGAAAATAAGTAAAACTGGAATAAACATCCCTAAATATCTTTTTATTCTTTTTATCGTTAATTTATCCACCATGTCCCCTCAATTATTAGTATATGAAAAGAAAATCTTTTTTAATAATAACATATTCGGCCACCTTATCTAAAGAGACTTTTCGTTAAAGCTCGTTATCTATATTTCTTCCCAAAAGATATATTACGAGGATAGGATATTCCCCATTGATATTATATATTAATATATTATATGCTAATTATATATGCAGAGAGAGGAATAATATGGAAAAGATTACAAATAAATCGGGGGAGCTTAAGCTTTCGGTAAGAAAAATTGCAACTATGGCTTTAATTGTTGGATTCTTCTCGGCTGTTGCTAAAATCTGGGAAAGAAAGAGAAGAAGTGAGTTTAACAAAAGTGTACCATATAAAAAGTATACTGCGGAATATATAAATATGATTTTTGAGGATTTTCAAACTTTGGCTACGTGCAAAGATCCCTACATTGAGAATTTTTATTCTAAACATCCGGACTTTTCCTCACTGCATAAGCTATGGGTCCTTAATTCAAGTGGGTATTGGAAATCTAAGCTCACAAAACAACTATGCAAAATAGAGGATAAACCTTATGAGATAGTCAAAGAAAAGAAAAAACATATTTATCCATCCTCCAAAAAAATGAGGCTCCTTGACAAGATTGACTATCATTTAGTTGACTATTTTGGTAATAAATGTGAAGTTAGATCCCTTGATTTCTTTTTAAAGTGGGCGGCGCTTAGCGAAGACAAAACCTGGGGAAAACTTGCGAAGAAAACATTTAATTGGTTTACAAACTACTATGCGGGATTTCTGGTCCCAGTTAATAATTCGCTGGGCAGAGGGGTTGAAATAATGCCCTATGAACATATTATCGAACTTGTAAAAAGAGCAAAGGTTGGGCAGATATGGCCCTGTTCCTGTAAATCCTTTCGACCAACTGATGAGGGAATCCCAAGGGGAACCTGCATGCTGATAGCTGAAGTGGCCTCCCTTGATGACAGTATGGTTAAATACCCTGATACCGGATATATGGTTGCAGAGGATGTGTTAAAGAAGCTTAAGGAATTTGAAGATATTGGGCTGGTCCACCAAATAATGTGTGTTTCCTCCCCCCAAGGGAGAAAAATGTACGTGTTATGTAACTGCGACAATAAGGCTTGTGTGCCCATGTTTATCAAAACAAGATATGATATTCCCATGGTTAAAGCTTCGGGGTTTGTCTGTGAATGTCTTGAACTCGACAAGTGTATCTCATGCGGAAAATGTGAGAAACGCTGTCTTTTCTCCGCAATAAAAATGGAGAACGGGAAACCCATACTAACTACCGATAAATGTCTGGGTTGTGGACTTTGTGTGACCACCTGTCCTGTACAAATTCGGACGATGAAGAGAAGAGTTACCGAGCCTTTTCATCTATATACAGAAGAACAAATAAAAACTCATCCAGAAAACACCATCATTATGTAAAATCATTGCTTTGCAGAAACTGGAAATATTTCTTTCTAGAAAAAATAGACAGAAGATAAGGATAATTTGCATAAGACTTAGATTTGGGGGATAAATGGATAATATTAGTGGAGGAATTTTCGGGAAATGGATCGAGGGAATAAAAGGTGTTCCCGCATATAAATATGAGCTCGACCAAACACAGGACCCACGGGCGCTTACCATGACCAATGAGGCTTGGAACGATCGGAGAAACCACATATTCCAAATAGGAAATGACCGGATTACTGCAACTTGTTCAAACTTCGGATACATCCAAGTAAGACAGGATGAAAGATGCCCTAAATACTTAAATGATTATAATCCCTCTAAAAACCAATATGGAGGAGGATTTGGATATCTTAAGACCCCCTCAAATCTCCTCTCAACCTTTTATCGCGGGGGAGAAATGCATCGGGAATACGGCGCTGGTTATTTTAAAAAAATTACTGATTCTGCTGAAGCGAAAGTGGAAGAAATAATCTTTGCGCCTTATGGAGATGATCCGGTTTTATTGAAAAAAGTTAAAATTACTAATTTATCTAATTTTCCTCTAAACTGCGAATGGTACGACTATTTTGGCTCTTTTCTCTATCAATTTACCTTTACTCATTATTGCGCAGCTCAACTGACCTTTAATACAAAAAATGTTTCCAAAATGAGAAGACGTTTGGAGTTTGATTTTCATAAGACAGTATTGATAGACAAAAGTGGTGTAGAAATTAAACGAAAGTACTCCCCTAATCTTTCTTTTTCTAGATTTGGACAGTTCGCCGCGGAGAGTGTCTTTGCAACACTTGGTAAACGTTTTTATTCTAAGAAAAACTATCGAGGATTTGACGATAATCCCCCTTCGGTTCTATATTGTTGTCTCAACGAGACAGCTGAGGTTTTAACTGATTCAAAGTCATTCTTTGGAAAAGGAGGCGCGGAAAATCCCCAATATTTTTCTTCCTCCTGCGCGCTCAAAAACGGAAAAGATATGCAACTTCTGAAAACAATAAAAGTCGTTCCTGCCAATGAATCTGTGGAATTTTTCTTCCTTTTTGCTTATGAACCCTTGGGCTTTTCAATAAATGAGATAAGGAATAAATACTTGTCTATAAATTTTCAAGCAGAATTAGAGAGGACTCTGCATCTATGGGAAACGGAGCGTGTTTCCGTTAAGATCGAGAATTATGAGAACATAGATAAAGAATTGATGTGGCACAACACCTATTTAAGAGGCGCGATGAGTTATTCGGACTATTTTGGGTCACACATTCTATCCCAAGGTGGGCATTATCAGTACCTAATGGGTCTTCAAGGAGCACCAAGAGACCAGTTACAACACTCCCTTTCTTTTATCTATACAGACCCCAAAATTGCTAGGGAACATATTCTTTTTTCTCTAAGAGAAATGTCTACAAAAGGAGAGCTTCCTTATGCAACCCATGGGTATGGGATGATGGTTGCAGCAGTAATGGTTCCATCTGATTTACAACTCATGTTGCTTGGATTTATAGGCGAGTATTTACTTGTGACAAGAGACTACTCCTTTTTGGATTACTCGTATACTTCAAAACTTTCCGGGGAAAATTCGACTTTAACCGTGTATGAAGGTTTAATGCTTGCATACAAATATGTTCGCGATGAGGTTGGAAGAGGAGAACATGGTTTAGTCAAAATGAAAACAGGAGACTGGAATGATCAAGCTGTTTATGGAAGAGTTCCATTATCGAAAGTTAAACATGCCCAAAAATATGGTGAATCTATGCTTAACTCTGGAATCGCAGCTTACGCTTACAAAGTATTCGGAGAAGCACTTATTGCCTATGGAAAAACTACAGAGGGACTGGAATCCCTAAGTCTATCTCAAGAAATAACTCAAGCCATCAAAGAACAGTGGAATGGAAAATGGTTCAAACGGGCATTTCTGGGGGATAAGATAGGTTGGCTTGGAGATGAATTACTTTGGTTAGAACCTCAACCCTGGGCACTAATTGCTGAAGCCACAAATGGAACTCAAGCATCTATTCTTGCGGAAAATATCTCCTCCCTTCTCTCTAACCCCAACGGAGCCTCTTTGATAAGTAAAGGAGAAAAAAGTGAAGACAGTAAAGGATTGGACGAAGGAACTTTAGAAAATGGGGGAATATGGCCGGCTGTTAATGGCTATCTCGTATGGGGTTTGTCAAAAGTTGATGGAAATCTAGCTTTTCAAGAATGGCTAAAAAACTCGAGATTTGCTCAATCAAAAACATACCCTGACATCTGGTATGGAATTTGGAGTGGCCCGGATGCAATAAACGCATCATACGCTAAATATCCTGGAAGAACTCAGAATAGTAAGAACCCGTATACAGGAAAGCGCGAAAAGTTCTTTAAGTTGACTGTTGGAGTAGATTGGGAAGATTTCCCTGTACTAAATCTTCATGCCCACACTTGGCAGCAATACACTATCTTCAAGCTTCTAGGGGCTGAATTTTCAAGGAATAGCCTCTTTTTAAAGCCAGTAATCCCAGCAGAAAATTACGAAATTAAGTCAAGACTATTATCGGTAAAAAGAGAGAAAAATATATATGATATTAGCTATAATCCCTATTTTGTAAAAGGGGTTTCTTTAGTTTTTTCGTCAGAAAAACCTCCTATTACAGTATTTAGAGATGATTCTCCAATTATCTTTACTTGGGAGAACAATCAAATTTCTATACCATTACTTACCTCGGGAGAAAACATTAGAATTGAGTTCTAGTATGTTCTTTTATACTTGCTAATCAAGCTTTTTCCCTTTATTCAACATAAAAAAAGTGCCTCAAGGCACTTTTTCCTTTCCTCAAACAGTTTGAACTTCTCATCACTAAAGTGTTGAGATTCCTACTTCATAGACTTCGTATTCTCCATCTCCATAGGCGTAACT
>MWEH01000102.1 GCA_002070965.1 Firmicutes bacterium ADurb.Bin080
TCAAACCCGGAACGGCTAATTATAATGATTATTTGCTGAAGAAATTGCGCTATGTACGGCGAATCATTGGTAAATGAATCTGATCAAACATAAATTTTTATGGAATATTTTTGGTTGCTATTATTAGAAGGGTGATTTATAATTTCGAAAAGTTACCTGATTAACAAAAAGACGACATTATGACAAATGAGATAGAAAATTTTAAAGGAGAGAAAATGCTCAAAAGAGCCGATGAATTAAATTTCTTTTGGGCTTATAACAAAGAAGAATTATCTAAAGATAAACATTTAGTCCTTCTCGATAATGTTCAGTTCATTTATGAATTGGCATTAGCTCAACTTGAACTGCAATCTCTTGGAGTAAATTTTGAGATTACTAATGGTCTTAGAGAATTCAAGCTATTAGAAAGCAAAGATGAAGAAGAACTCCGGAGAAAGTTGGCGTACTTCAAGTATGTAAATGGGCAACCAACCGACTATTTCCAGATTATTCAAAAAAATAGAACACGCTCTGTAAATCAGTATCTTACTCATTGGATATATCCATATAAAGGGAAATTTCATCCTCAAATGATTAGAGCACTTTTGAATATTATTGGTCTTGAAAAGGGGGATACTGTGCTTGACCCATTTATTGGAAGTGGCACTACCGCTGTTGAAGCCCAACTCTTAGGAATAAATTGTATAGGTATAGATGTATCTCCTTTATGTGTGCTTCAAAGCAAGGTAAAAACAGAATCAATAGATGTTCTGCCGCAGATAAGAGAATGGAAAGAAGAGATAATAAAAAGGATAAAGCCCTCCTTGTTCAATTTGGAAGGAAAAACTATTGATGATGCCATTAATTTAATTCCTGATGAGGAGGTTAAGAATTTTTATAGAATGGCAAAACTTGTGGCAATAAGCGATAATGCCAGACGAGGGCGGGAATTTTCTAATGCATTTTTAAAAAATTTAGAAGTAATGATTTCCTCAATTTCAGATTATGTTGATATAATAAAGGAACTTAATCTAAAATTAGGTCGAATACATATTAAAACTGGCGACTCAAGAGCATTATCTTTGAATAATGAAAGCATTGATGGTATAGTTACATCTCCCCCTTATTCAATTGCTTTGGACTATGTTTCAAATGATGCCCATGCTTTGAAAGAATTGGGTTATGACCTTACTTTGATTAGGGAGAAGTTTGTTGGTGTTAGAGGAAAAGGACAAGCAAGGATTGATTTGTATAATGATGATATGAAAAACAGTTTGAAAGAAATGTTTAGAATTCTCAAGCCTCAGAAATACGCAGTTATAGTAATTGGGAATGCAATATATATGGGACACGAAATTAAAACCGTGGAATTTATAATAGATTATGCTAATAAGATTGGTTTTAACTTAGTCAAAAACATAGATAAGATCATTTTTGGGCTTTATAATGTTATGCAGAAAGAAAACATTTTAATTTTCCAGAAGAGAGGTTGATATATGGCAGAAAATGGAAAAGAGGAGTATATAAAAGAATTAGAAGAAATGTATTGGTTCAGCGGAAACATGACAAATTGTGTTTTTAAATAAGGTGTAATTTTGCATATAATTTTCTATTTTCGACTGCTTGTTTCAATTTGCGATTTCTTACTGCCAAACTTGAATCAACTTTGCCCAAAAGGAAGTCTTCCGGGGTAAGATAATATAAGGCGCTATTAAGTCTTTTGGTATTGTAATTTACGATATAAGCCGCAATTTGTTTATGAGCATCCTCTAAATCAATCAGACATTGTTTGGACAAGCATTCCTCTTTCAGGGTCCGGTGTAAGCGTTCAATTTTGCCATTGCTCTGAGGGTATCTGACGGATGTGCGGACATGATCGAGGCCAACTTCTCTCAGGAACTTTCTAAAATCACCGGAGATGAACTGTGACCCATTATCAGATATGATTCTGGGTGAATTCGAGTGGGCTGACCAAAGCCGGTTCCCTTAAGTGATCCACCGGACACTTCCCATGAACGTAATAGTCTCTCTGCTTTCAGAATCCGATAGACTGTCGAAGGACTGAGCGCCACGATGTCATTGTCCAACATCTCATATGTAAAGCGCTTGTAGCCGCCTGTATAACACTGCTTCGCATAAACAACAACCGCCTGTTATTCTTGCGGTAAAATCCAGTGATTTTTAGGGAGTTGACCGTTGTGGTGATTTTCGATACCGATGCGTTTTTTCCAGGCGTAATATTTACCGGGGTGAATTTCAAGCCAGGAAAGAATTGTCTGTTTACTGATCTCAGTTTTAGAGTTTGTCTTCTCGATATACTTCACGATCTGATCCCTTACTTCCGATTTAACCCAACGACCATTTAGATCACCCCATGCAGACTTTTTTTTAAAGCAATATTTTCCTCTACCAGTTCAGAAATCAATTGATCTTTATCTTTGATACGATTCTCTAAACGAACAATCTTACTCTGCTGACTCTGGGACTCATGCACCTGAACCTGGCTAAAAATATCAGAGGCTGATTCAAAGAGCTGCTTCTTCCATTTGTATAACAGATTGACATGAACTTGATAACGTTCGCTCAATTGACTTAAAGGCACTTGGTTTTCTAAATGCTCTCGCAGAATAATGACCTTTTGTTGCGGGCTCAGATGCTTTCTTTTTTCCATGACTTTTCCTCTCTGTTTTTCTCTTAAATTAATTCATTAAAAGTCATTTTCCATCTGAACCAGAACAGAAACTATTTCTGAGTTTCTTAAACCGCTTAAAAATATTCCTTTCAGGATTGCTATAAAGGCAATATCAGGTTGTGACGTAATTCCATTCAATAAAAATAATCCAAATGATAAACAATTATTAATGGATTTAATCGCGGCTACAAGACTTGCAGTAAAAAATGCAAATAAAAGTGGGATATTCACGAGGAGAGAAAATGAGGTTGGAATCATATTGAGCCTTTTATGATTGAAGCCTTAAATCAAATAGGACTAACTGCAAACAGACCAGAGACAAAAGAGGGAAAGAAAAAAGCTGTCGGCTATCCGGATATATTCCTAAAAGACAGAAACGGAAGGCCAAATTACTTAGAGTGCAAAACTTATAACGAAAGAAATTATCAGATGACTCAAAGATCATTTTATTTCTCACCGGCAGAAAGATCAACCGATTTTAAGGTTATCTATAATGCACGGCATTTAGTTGTCAGTTTTAAAATTGAAAGAGCCGAACGTGAAGGCAAAAGGGCATTCCTTCCTGTACATTGGAAAATTTTTAGTATTGATAATTTAATAGGGCAAATTAAACACGAGTTTAATTCTTCTAATAAGCAAATGTATAAAGACGAAAATTTGCTGGCTGAAGGTGGATTAGAATAACGATTGATAAAAGTTACTTAACGTAGAACTTTATAGTTATGACTCATAAATTTTTCTTCTGCTAATTATATTTTTGTTATATATTATTTTTGTGATTGGTAATTTTATATAAAATTGTAACT
>MWEH01000103.1 GCA_002070965.1 Firmicutes bacterium ADurb.Bin080
TATGGTGCTTTTGCTTTTTCCTAAAGTTTTAGCGATGGTGGTAAAAGAAGCTTTGTTGCTTAGTGCATGAGAGATAATGGTTCTGTCTCTGTATGTTAGATGAGAGTAATTCTTTTTTTCATTTGGCATGATTCCTCCTCTAGGGTATTTGCAAAACTGCATGGATACATTCTATGCCAAACAACCTTTTTTGTGAAGTTGCACTTACTTTGAGACAAAATCCCGAATGTTGCACTTACTGTTGCACTTACTTTGAGAACTGACTGAAAGGTTAGTCAAGAACGTGTTTTGTGTTATTAAGTGCAATATTAATAGTCGTATGATATAATAACGGAAGAAAAATGGTGCTGGAAATTGTCGTTTGGAATGAAAATGGATGGTTTTTGGCAGAAGAAATATTGATGTTATGGAGACAATAAATGGGACTATCTGAGATGTTTCTCAATATGGAGAACAAGAAGAAGGTAAAGAAGTTACAGCCCTTGACGGACAAGGTTTTGGCACTGGCGGACAAGTTTAGAGGGATGAGCGATGACGAACTGAAGGCAATGACTCCGGTTTTGAGGGGGAGGCTTGCTGAGGGGGAAGGACTGGATGACATTTTGGCGGATGCTTTTGCGCTGGTTAGAGAGGCAAGTACCCGGGTTACTGGACTAAGACCGTATCCGGTTCAGGTTATGGGTGGAATTGTTTTGCATCAGGGAAGAATCGCTGAGATGATGACTGGTGAAGGAAAGACCCTGGTTGCGACGTTGCCGGCATATCTCAATGCGCTTGAGGGGAAGGGAGTTCACATTGTAACAGTTAATGACTATTTGGCAAAAAGAGACGCCAACTGGATGGGTGGAATATATGAGTTTTTGGGACTAAGTGTCGGGGTTATAACTCATGACATGAAACCGGAAGATAAAAAGAAGGCATATCTAGCTGACATTACGTATGCCACTAATAATGAGATTGGGTTTGATTATCTTAGAGATAATATGCAGGTAAATGTGGCTAATTGTGTTCAGAGGGGGCACAATTTTGCGATAGTTGATGAGGTCGATAGTATATTGATTGATGATGCAAGAAATCCCCTTATTATCAGCCAACCCCAACCGGGCCTCGACAAGCTTGCGATGGAAGTAAATACATTTGTTAAAAGGCAGATAAAGAAAGAGCACTATGAGATGGATGAAAAGGAAACTGCGATTTCCCTTACCGAGGCAGGAGTAGCTCTTGCCGAAGGATACTTTAAGACCACTGATTTCTCAACTCTTGCAGGATCAAAACTTTTAGGGAAAATTAACTCCTCGCTGAGGGCTCATTATCTCTTGAGCATCGATAAAGATTATATGGTTGAAAACAATGAGGTCATAATAATCGACCAGAATACCGGAAGAAAAATGACCGGAAGAAGATATTCTGAGGGATTACACGAGGCAGTGGAGGCCAAGGAAGGACTGGCTATTAGAAATGGCAGCAAGACGCTGGCAACCACATCTTTCCAAAACTATTTTAGGATATACAAAAAGTTATCAGGTATGACCGGTACTGCATTAACGGAAGAAGAAGAGTTCAGAGGAATATATAATCTGGATGTCGTTCCCATTCCTTCGAATGTTCCCTGCCTTAGAAGAGATGAGCCTGATAAGGTTTATACAACTAAAGAGAAAAAGTTCGAAGCAGTTATTGAAGACATTATAGAATGCCAAAAAAGAGGACAACCCGCCCTCGTTGGCACTGCATCAGTTGATACTAGTGAATATCTGAGCAAAAAATTAACAGCAAAAAGAATTCCACATAATGTGTTAAACGCTAAGCTACATGAAAGAGAAGCATATATCATTGCTCAGGCAGGATGCCTTAATACCGTGACTATCTCAACCAATATGGCTGGAAGAGGAACGGATATTAAACTGGGAGGAAACCCAGAATACGATGCTGCCGAACAGATGATCAAAGAGGGTTTCTCTGAGGAAATGATTAAAGCCGCCGAAATGAAAAGTCCTGTTAAAGATGAGGATGAGAAAAAGGCGAGAGAAAGATATACAAAACTGCTTAATGATTTCACCGAGCAGACTAAGGAAAACGCTGAAAAGGTAAGAGCTGCAGGAGGACTCAGGGTTATTGGTACAGAACGGCATGATGCAAGAAGAATAGACAACCAGTTAAGAGGTCGTTCGGCTCGTCAGGGAGATCCCGGTAGTTCATGTTTTTATGTCTCGGTAGAAGATGATCTTTTCCGAAAATTCGGTGGGGAAAGCCTGTTAAATATGTTGTCAAGACTTATAGGCTCCGTTGAAGGCGAAGTCATTCAGATGCCTATGCTTTCAAAGCAACTTGAAGCCGCTCAAAAACGCTCCGAGGAAAACAATTATGCTATAAGAAAGTTTACCCTGGAATACGATGACGTTATTAACAAACAAAGACAGCTTATCTACTCTGAAAGAGATGAGATTTTAAAAGGTGCCGATGTTCACGAACAGATAATAAAGTATATCGGAGTATTTTCAGATAAGGTTGTATCCGAGAATATTGAATTTGGTGAAATTGAGGATGAAACTGATGTTGATTATGTAAGAATTAACACCAGAGTTGTAGGTTCTTTAATGCATCATATGCCTACAAAAGAAGAAATCGAACTTGCCGAAAAATATCTGGATGATCCTATTGAGCTATCGAAGCACATTTTAGAGGAAGCTGCAAAAGAAGATGAGGAAATATCCGATGCTCCTGAAAGCATAGAAGAAGCCGGCGAAGCTCTTGTTGCGGACGAGGAAGAAGAAGTCATATATCAGGAAATAGTTAACTCCAAGGGAGTAAGACTAAAAATTGATGTTTCCAAATTATTCATTAATCCGAAACTCCTTCAAAAAAGAGATATTTCGTATGTTTCTGACCTGGTGTATAGCGTTGCAGTTGTCCAGTATTGTTCAAGAATAAGAGCATATAACGCCCTTCTCTACAAGCAAATCCAGGAAACTAAAACAGATATTGAAGTAGATGCTAACCAAAAGGTAATAAAGGGAAGCGATTATGAGCAGGCGATATCAGCCCTTAGAGCCAAGCTTCAATCTGACAGAAGCAGATGGATTACCTCTAAAGAAATAGAACAACATGTACTTCTGACTGTAGTCAATAAGTATTGGATGGACCATATCGACAATATGGATACCCTGAAAAAGGGAATTACCTTAAGAGGTTATGGACAAAAGAACCCACTTGTCGAATACAGGCTTGAAAGCGCAAATCTGTTTGATGAAATGGTAAACAACATTCAGATAGATACTGCTTATACTTTGCTGAAGAATAATAAAATTGATGCCTTTATAGCCCAGGAAGAAGACAGAGTTAACAAGGTTGTCAGAGGTTTCACCTTTGTAAAATCAGACTCAGAACAAAAAGTGGGAAGAAATGATCCCTGTCCATGTGGCTCGGGGAAAAAGTACAAAAACTGCTGCGGAAAGGATGCCTGACGGGTTTAACATGTATTCCCGGTTTTAATTTTCTTACAACGCATTTTTCTAAGCAATGATTAATAATTAACCGGGAAATATTTTACTCCCGGTTTTTTTTTATATATATCTTAACCGCATACAATCATATTAAATTGCCAAAATGAGCAATTTAGCTTAAATTAGTAGGTAATAAAGGTAGGAAATAATGGATTTTTACGAAAAACGATTACAACTTGAAGAACTTAACAGTTCAATAGAAACCTCCGCTGAAGCCTTAAAAATTCCTAAGCTTTTAGATGAAGTACAAAAGCTTAAGGAAGAACAAAGCAAAGAGGGTTTTTGGAATGACCAGAATAAGGCAAAATCAGTCAATATGCGTATTTCCAATCTGGAAAAACGAATTGCGACAGTAGATATACTCCGAAAAAAAGCAGAGAATCTTAGGGAATTAATGGATCTTGCTGAGGAAATGGAAGATGAGGAAACTACTCATGAGATCGACAAGTTGTTGAAGTCATTAGAGTCAGAGTCTAATATTTTGTTTTTAGAAACTCTCCTTACCGGAAAATATGATGCAAATAATGCCCTGCTATCCTTGCATGCCGGAGCTGGTGGAACGGAAGCTCAAGACTGGGTGGAGATGTTATACAGAATGTATACAAGGTACGGCGAAAGAGCTGGATATACACTAAACATTCTGGATTATCAGCCCGGGGATGATGCTGGGATTAAAAGTGTTACCTTCCAACTTTCTGGAGATAATGCATATGGGTTTTTAAAAGCTGAAAAGGGAGTCCACCGATTGGTTAGAATCAGCCCTTTTGATGCAAATAAGAGAAGACACACTTCTTTTGCATCCCTAGAGGTCATGCCCGAAATACTAGATGCTGGAGATATAATAATTAAACCCGAAGAGTTAAGAATTGATACTTGCAGATCCTCTGGAGCCGGAGGCCAGCACGTCAATAAAACTGAGTCAGCAATTCGAATTACCCACCTCCCAACAGGAATTGTTACATGGTGTCAGAATGAAAGAAGCCAGATACAGAATAAAGAGACAGCAATGATGATGCTTGTTGCCAAACTAACTGAACTTAAAGAAAGAGAATTTGAAGAAGAACAGGCAAGGATAAAAGGAGATGTAAAGAGAATTGAATGGGGTTCTCAGATCCGCTCCTATGTCTTCTGCCCCTACACCCTAGTAAAAGATCACCGCACTGGTTACGAAACCTCGGATATCAATGGCGTTATGGATGGAGACATTGAAGCCTTTATTTTTGACTACCTTGCTAAGTCAAATAAAGACATTTAATTAACCCAGGATTAAGGATTAAAAAGAAAAACATATGAGCTCTTTAAAAAAGGGTTGTTATGCAAAAATAAAGTCACACTTTAGAAATACATAAAAACAACAATATATAAAAAAGAGGTTCGTTAAAATAGCAAAAAAACCAAAGCTGGAATATAATATGCATTAATAAAGATTAGCTTTGAGTCACAGGGTCAAGTATATCTTAGAAAAAAGGCTATCCGGTAATTAGATAATAATCCTGAAATATAGCTTGTTAAATAATAAAAGTTTAGGATTTGAAAGAGTTTTGAGATTATACACGTAAAGCTAGAAATAGATAGTTTAGGAGACTAAAATAAATATATTGATTGCACAAAGTGCAATAATGGAGGAAAAACATATGCTAAATATTAATCTGATTAGAACCTCGCCAGAAGAAGTTCAAAAAGCACTTCTAAAGAAAGGATTTTCTGTAAACTTTGATGAGTTTTTGTCTAAAGATAAAGAACGCCGTACAAAGCTACAGGAAGTTGAGAATCTAAAAGCAAAGCGCAATAAGGTTTCCTCCGAAGTTCCTAAACTAAAAAAAGAAGGAAAACCAGTTGAAGGCGTATTTGAAGAGATGCGTTTAATCGGAGCAGAGATAGCAAGACTTGATGCCGAAGTATCTGCACTGGATAGTTCAATGAACGACTTCTTAGCCGGTCTTCCCAACATTCCAGATCCCGATCTTCTTCCTGGAGAAAAGGAAAACAATAAGGTAATAAAAGAGTTTAAGGAAAAGCCGGTCTTTTCTTTCCAACCCAAAAACCATGTCGAACTCTGCACCTCGTTAAAGATGATAGACTATGAAAGAGGAACAAAGATTGCTGGAGGAGGATATTGGTTATATAGAGGTATGGGCGCAAGACTTGAATGGGCCCTGTTAAACTACTTTATCGATACTCACCTCAAAGATGGCTATGAATTTATTCTCCCCCCACACATGTTAAATTATGACTGTGGGTTCGGAGCTGGACAATTTCCTAAGTTTGCCGAAGATGTGTATTGGCTAGAAGGTGAAGCAGACAGAAAGAAAAATCGTTTTATGTTACCTACTGCCGAAACAGCCTTAGTCAATCTTTATGCCGGAGAAATAATGGATGAAGCAGACCTACCTAAAAAATTATTTGCCTACACTCCCTGCTACCGTAAAGAAGCCGGAAGCTATGGTTCTGAAGAAAGAGGTATGATCCGTGGACATCAATTTAATAAAGTCGAGATGGTTCAGTATGCTCACCCGGAAAAATCTGCCGAGGCCTTTGAAGAACTGGTCAATAAAGCAGCTGCTCTAGTCGAGGGATTGGGACTTCACTTCCACATCAGTAAGCTAGCCGCAGGAGATTGCAGCGCATCCATGGCAAGAACATATGATATAGAGGTTTGGATTCCTAGCATGGGAATATACAAAGAAGTAAGCTCAGTATCAAATGCTAATGATTATCAGGCAAGAAGAAATAATACCAAATATCGCGACAGCTTAACGGGCAAGACCAACTTTGTTCATACGCTTAATGGAAGTGGACTGGCAACAAGCAGAGTAATTCCGGCAATTGTCGAGCAATTCCAAAATGCTGATGGAAGCATCACCGTCCCAGAGGCACTGAGAAAGTATCTTGGAACTGATGTTTTGAACTTCTCATCACTAAAGTGTTGAGATTCCTACTTCATAGACTTCGTATTCTCCATCTCCATAGGCGTAACT
>MWEH01000104.1 GCA_002070965.1 Firmicutes bacterium ADurb.Bin080
AATCTTCCAATTACTCCCGTTCTTTTCAAGTACCAAATCAAATTGAGATACCTGCGTTGCTTTGGTCTGCTGGTCGATATACTCCACTGTCAGCGATACCGTGACTTGATTATCCTTACGATTGTGAATAGGATTTACCAGTTCTTGAAAGATGTACTCTTTTCCGATTGGTTTTAATATCCCGTCATTCACATAGTAGGAAAGTTCACTGGCTGTCGCTGTAGGATAGAGCTTGAAGAACGTCGTTAAAAACTCATTGATTTCATTGGTTGTAATGGAATCAACCGTCCCCTCACTTTCAATGGCTTTTGGTTTATAACTTGATTTCTTAGGTATGTTGGTAATGGTCGGATTCTTAACCAGTACCATATTTCCAGAACCATCTACATAGACACTCACTATATAAGCAGAGTGGACGGTCTTTGTATTTTCTCCCTCTGTAATGAGCTGGTCTACACTGTAGGTTACATTAAACTCATTGTCGCCAGTTGGCTCTACCGTCCATATCTGAAATCCTCTTACAGAAGACGATACAGGAATATCTTTGCGTACTGTATCAACATTGAGAGCTTGAAGTTCATCTGTCAGATAGCCTTTTAGACTTTCCATTCGATTATCAATGGACTTATCGGATTGCTCCCATGAATAGTAGACTTTCGCAAAGTTCTCTACAAAATTTTCTACATGATGAGTATCAACGTATTCCTTTTCTATGATAGTTGTTTCGTGAATAGTATGAGTATCTATAGCTGTAAAGTGCTTGAATATCGCAAAGCTGAAACTAAGCCCTAAAAGTACCCACAAGGCAATCACAACCTTTTTATGAGGATTGACCTTATAGACACGAGGTTTCTTTTCCTTTGGTATCTGTTTTTCTTTATTCTGATTTTTTCTAAATTTCATCATTAAATCTTCCTTTCTCATTGTTTGATTCGTCCTGCTCCCACTAAATGCTGTTGCCAGTAGGGGCTTGTTAAGTCGGCATAACCGATTGGGTCGCCTGCATGAAACATACGGTTATTGCCAAGGTATATCCCAACATGAGTAATATAAGAGCCAGCGTTATAGGTAGAATGAAAGAAAACCAAATCGCCAGCTTGTGCTTCCGATAGTGGGATATGCTGGGTCACATCATATTGCTGTTGTGCGGTTCGTGGTAAGTTAATTCCAGCTTTTCCATACGTCCATTGTGTCAGTCCGCTACAATCAAAAGAAGTAGTCGGGGAAGCTCCACCGTAAACGTATCGCCAGCCCTCATATTTCAGTGCTTCGTCCATGATGGCTTGTACCGTATCATCATCAAACTCTGTTGTGACAAGATACTGCGTTACCAGTTGCACATAAAACATATTGCCATAGTTGTATCGCCAGCCCCCATTGATAGGTATGGCTATGGGATTGGGGTAAGACACTTTTTCGCCACCTGAATACTCTTTTGAGAAACTTTGAGCCAGTTCAAAGGTATATTTATTTCCACGATTAGCCACATACCCTAAGAAACCACCACCATAATTGTAGGACTGGATAACCGATTCTAAATCTACACTGAGCCTTTCGCTACTGGCTAATAATTCACTGAAATACTTCACACCTTGCTTAATGGATTCTTCTGTACTCAATGAATTAGGTGGAAGACCGAGGGATTCCGAGGACTGCATAACATCTTCCGCAGTACCGCCCGATTCCACCTGTATAATCGCAAGAAGTATGTTGACATATTCTTCAACGCCATATTCTTTGGCATATTTTTCTACCATAGGCTTATGAGCCAGCACTTCTGCGGAAACATTCACACCTCCATAATGAATATTGGAAATTCCGCTGTCCTGTTCATCTGAAAATAAAATGGCAACAAACAGAAGCAGTGAGAAGACCATCAAGAATAATCCAGAACCACCAATCACTAAAGTTTTCAACTTCATGGTTTCTTACCGACTTTCTTAATGGTGGCGGTTTTGATTGGTGGTCTACTTCTTGTATTTTGTAGTGGTACTCTTTGAACAGTAGACGGACGTTCTTTTGTGATTGGACGTTGTGAAGTTCTATCTGCTGTAGTGGTTGAAGTTGCTGGCTTTTGAACGGTTTTTTCTTGAACGGTATTGCCTTGGCGTTCCACTTTTGGACTTGAAAAATCGGACTTAACTGCTGGACGCTCTTGTTTGGCTTGTTGAGATTCCTTATATGAAGTCTGAATATTAGACTGTTTTGAGGTCTGTTCATCATGATATTGTTCTTGTCTTGTAGTCGGTCTTTCATGAACAGAAGAAGCAGGCTGTTTTTTCTGTTTGACCTGTTCCATTTCAGAGCGACGCTTCGCAATGGTTTTTCGCCTTTGTTCCTGCTGTTCCTTGCGTCCACTGGCTCTGTCCGCTTTGGTTTGAGAAATACTACTGGTTAAATCACGGACATTCTCTTTTACTTTGGATTTTCCTTGATATACTGCATATCTTGCATTGGTCGGCAAATCTTTAACCTGTTCTTTCAAACCACTAGCAGTGTCTACCATTCTGTCTTTGGTATCAGCTACTGTACCGATGGTTTGACCGATACGTTTTCCAAGTGTTGATTTTTCCTTTCCGTCTGGTCGGGAGTGATCTGCTTGTGTCCTTGCAGAACTCCCCGAACCCGACTGTCCTTTTTTACCTGTAACAATGGCAGACCCAGCCCCTAGAGTAGTCATGGAACGTCCAAGTTTCCGCTGTAGACGGTGCATGTGAGCGTGCATAAGCATACGAGGTTTTCTCATCACACGACTTCCCACACTTTGAGAATCGTTACTCTGTAGAGAAAACATACTCATTAAATCGCCCAGCTTGAAGTAGATTCCTGCAAAGGTCACAATCTGTAGAAAAGCAATCAAAAAGAACGGATAACCAGCCGATAAGGTATAGAGCATGGTTGAAATACTAAATGCTGTCGTAATAATCAATGTGATTCCAGCTCGTGTCAAAATGGTATTAAAGAGCTTTGTTATGGCTCGTTTTGACATACCATCAAATGATGGAATCATGCTTAAAATAAAGCTCACAGGCAGAAACATAGCATAGATGATAAAAAGTACCTGCGAGAAAATCATGATTCCTGTTAATAGGAATACAAATATGGAAATCCCAATATTGAAGACAAATAGGAAGAAGACTGTACCTAAACGGTTAATGGTCTTTGTAATGGTTAGATTGGTATTGCTTCTGTCTTCAATTTCTTCCGCAACAATTTTTTCTCTGTCTTCGCCATTGTTGGAATCTGGGCTGGTGGAGAGCAGGCTTTCCACACGGTCAATACCGATACTTTCAATGTCTGAACTGTTGTATTGAAGCAGTAGCCACGGTTGCTGAACCTGTATGGAAAACAGGCTATCTCTGATTAAGTCCACGCTGTCCTTGCCTTGACTATCGGAATGGGGCATGACAATCTTCGTGCCAAGTGATAAACTGGCATTACTGATGTCTGATGAAAAGTCATTGATTTTTTTAATGTAGTCGGGAGCGTAGGCAATAAAGGAAGCCGATAGGATAAACACCAGCACAAAATTCATAATGGCATGAATTGCCTTTGTGGTTTCTCTCTTTATCAGTCCCGTATAGGCAACATAAACCCCAAGAACCAAAATCAAGAGTAAGAGGAATCCAACATAGAAACCCTCTGTTGAAAATCCGTTTGCACTCACACCAGCTAAGGTCTGCATATTCTTACCAATGGAATCTGCTGTAGCGGAAATGAAGTCTAAGGAATAGGCTTCCTGTACTAAGTAACCTGTCGCATTGGAAACATACAAACTGATTGTCCAAATAAAATTGGTAATGGCATATAGTCCATACATGACCTGTTTTCCAATCCCGTCCGACCAGTTCCACGGAAGCCAGCCCCAGCTATTATCCACATAAAAATCCAGTTGATAGTTTTCAAGTGGGTATCGGCTGTATTCATTTGCCACATTGACCGTATCATCTACCAAGCCCGCAGCTTGAACCACCGTTCCCAGCATGGCTAAAAGAAAAATGGCAATCACAAGTGTGAAAGCCACTGTCATTGCCACTTTACCTAGACGTTTCAGCGTCCAGTTTGATTTTATTCTGTTTACTATTGATGGTTTCACATTTACACCTCTTTTCGCACAGGTGGTCTGGTATCAAAGGCATGGAGCAGTTCTTCAAATACAGGGTGGAACTGTATCACACCGACACGACCATATAAATCACTGATAAGGCATTGCCCGTTTTCCAAATCACGCAATCGCTTCTGATTGTTTTCGTCCTCTGGGTCTACACCAAAAAAGGCTAAGGTCTTTTTAATCTCGTTAAGGTCAGTGGAACGAAATGCAAATTTTAAGCCGAGGTTATTTTTCAGTTTTTCATCTAAGAGGTCGTCTGTATTTTGGGTCACGAAATATACCCCAGCGTTCATAGCACGACCAGCCCGAACCAGCTTCATAGATAGTGTTTTTCCTTGTGCTACCTGTAAAAAGCTCCATGCTTCGTCTAAATCTACAATCTTGAAAATGCTTCGGTCTGTATGGATAAAGTCTAAAGCAAAGGTACTAATGACAATCAGCATAGCAACGGATAAAAGCTCCATAGTGGTATATTCCTCAAAGGAAGTTTCCTTGTCGGGAAGTACCAAGTCCGCAACCTGTATAATGTTCAGTTGTTTTTCTAAGCTGATAGACTGCTCCACATAACCATTACTGAATAATAAATGTGCAAAGTCATAGTCTGTAAAACTTTCGATATGGTCGGCTATACTGGTACTTAGTGGCGTATTCTCAACCCGTAATTCCTCAATCACTTTCATCAACCCTCGTACTTCACTATTGGTTACTGCACGAATGGCTTTTCTAAGGATTGGGAAGCGTTCCCCATCACGAGAGGAAATCCCCGTAAGGAATGTCAGAATATCAATAGCCAGTGATTCAGAATCTTTGGGATTTTTCATAATCACATAAGGGTCAAGTAAGCCTTTGTTTTTCTCATCAGAAGTCAGAGTGACGATATTGATTTCATGGGAAATCTCTGGCAAGGTTTCTTTCCATCTGCCACGTTCTGCTTTTGGGTCTACAATCACTGCTTGTGCCCCATAAAGCACCGCATAATAGACGATAAGGTTATTCGCAAAGGATTTACCACCACCCAGCGAACCAACAAAAGCCGACGCTAACGCATTGGTTACTGAACCCTTAACCCCTTGACTGGCAAGAGCAGGTTTCAGATAGACATTGCGTCCAGTATCTAAGCTGTAGCCAACATAAATCCCCTCATTTTCCCCCAGCATTTGAGTAGCACCAAAACCTAAACCAGCGAGGAAATCAGAGGTCACGTATTGAATATAATCATTCATATAACGCTTGCTGGCAGGTAAAAATTCTTCATGTAAGCCGAGCATATCCCCAAATGGTCGTACCAGTTTTACGCTTAAATCGTCATAAAAATCTTTCACTTCATTACAACGACGTTTGAGTTCGTCAAGATCATTTGCTGATACCCTTACCACATAAGACAGCTTGTACATAGATTCCTTGCTTTGGTCTAAATTGGTTTCCAGCTCATTCACACTTTCCAGAGCTTCCGCCACATTGGAGCTGGTTTCATTATCACTTTGCCAAGCGTGGTTATCCAAGTCTTTCAGTTCTTTCTTTTTATTGCGGACAGTAGATAGGGCTTTACGATTCGCTACAATTTCCACATTCATTGACGTATCAATCGGGAATGTAAATTGCTGTTGCTGGTAGTAGAAGATTTCAGAGGACGGGAAGTCCAGTTCTCCGACAATGCTGTTAATGGTAAAGTAAGCTACATAGACGGTTTCATCTTCCTGCTGGATTTTCAAATATCGCTGTTTTTCTTCCACCAAACAGCGAGTAGGCTTAATCAAGTCATAGTATTTAATCAGCGTTTCATTATCCAGCTTTTTCTTTGATAGATGGTACTCATACTCTTCATAGGCAGTGCCTGTCTGTCCGTAAAGGTGTTCAATCAGATAGCCGAAGTCGTCCTTATCTAACCTGCGGATTTTGAAACGACGAGAGATTTTATTT
Organism: Firmicutes bacterium ADurb.Bin080; assembly: GCA_002070965.1. Taxonomy (GTDB): domain Bacteria; phylum Bacillota; class Clostridia; order Christensenellales; family DTU072; genus MWEH01. The sequence goes on from MWEH01000104.1 coordinate 6,032, forward strand.
TCTAAGAGCTTTTCCATCTTCTGAAAACGCAGGATTTCATCATTACTCATACTAACAAAATCGCCCATCAGCTTATGGTTCACATCATAGACAAAATCAGACAAAGCATTTTTTGCTTCAACGGTAAGACTTTTCATAGAAAACTCCTGATCGTTGAGAAGCAACTTAAAGCCGATAAAGAAACGGTAGTTCACTTGATTTTCGCCAATCATGGATATTAAAGCGTCTGTCTGTTGGTCGATTTTGTCATAGGCAACCGCTTTGAGCTTGCCAGTGACTTCATTTTTGGAACGCTCTTGTGCAGAACGTATGCTGGATTCTGTACTGATTTGTAAAGCATGAATTTTGCCATCACGATTTTGTGCGATAAGCTGTCTGAAAGAATCATGCACTTGTATTTTCTGTTCTGGACTTAGAAATGAGTAATTGTAAGGAACAAGCTCATAGTAAGCATAACATTCCCCGTCTTTATTCCAGACGAGATTGTTTTCAATGTATTTAATTGGATATGCCATAAAATTCACTCCTAACTGCTGTAATGGCTTCTTGTGGCTGGTTTCTGCCAAGCGTTACTTTTTTTCCTGCATAGGTCAGCTTTGGTCGCAGTGCATAAGCAATGACAGACTTCAAAAATCCATAAGGCTTTTTACCATCAAAAGTTTTTGTAGACATAAACCATGTGAAAGCCACAGGAATCCCAAAGTATTTGAGAAATGCTCCCTCTATCATGGAAAGAGGGGGCAAGTTGCCAAGTATCATCACTGCAAAGAGTGACACGACAAACCATGTCATTTGCGTAAAGGTTATGGGAAACGGAAGTCTAAAATCATTGATAGAATACAGTACCTTTTCCACAGACCAGATACTGGTATAGCTTCGTATTTTCTTCATGTAATCAATCCTTTCATAAAAAATAGGGGTAGCTGATTGAGCCACCCCGTAAAATAGAAAATCTGCCAGTAGTAATGTACCGACAGATTTAATAGACGATTTCAAAAATCCCATGATTGGTTGAGATAAACGTTCCTGAAAGGTCTAAATCCCGACCATAGGCTTGATAATCAATATAGTTTTGAAGACTAGCTGGTACTTCGCCTAAAGCACCCGTTTCTTCAATGTAGTAGCGTGCCACGTCATACATATCATCACAATCGGAATGAATGATAATATCCTCTTGATGTTCGCTTAGTTCTTCAATGCTTGAAAAATGAGTGAGCAGAGCAGATAGCTCCGATTGTAATTCTTCGGGTAATTCCGATACCATTTCCCATAGTCGATTGAGTTCGCCAATGGAAGTGTATTCGTCAACCGTAAAGGGTAACTCGTAGTCATGAATGGCGTATTCCTCATATTCATCATTCAAGCCGATTTTCTCTTTGACTTCCTCAAAGTCAATGGGAAAGGTAAACCACGCACCGACCAATTCGCCCTCATTGTATTTGCCTAAATTCGCAATATAGACTTGCATATCGTCCATATATTCACGTCCTTTCTTTGTAGAGATTCAAAAATCCCTACCGCACTTCGTTTGGTGTACCATTCCTTTGCGGAACATAAGAAAACCACTTATATTCCACAAAAGAACGGTTTTATTTAAGCACCAATAATGCGATTGAATAGCTCTAGTAAAATGTCTTTTACTCCAGCAGCGTTGAAGACTAAGCCAACCGCAATAATCGCAATAATTAAAAAGCCAATCAGTTTGCTAAACTCACGCTTGAAGCCAAGATACAAGCCAATCACAACGATTGCTAAAAGCACCAGTGATTGAGCGTTTGATAGAAACCAGTTATAAAGGTTTTGTCCAAAATTCATAAAAATGTTCTCCTCTCTATATTCAATGAATTTGTATTTGAGTTATTTTTTTGTTGTTATCACGTCCTGTTCTTTTACTGACTGTTGCTTCAAAATCTGCTTGTGTCGGTCTGTCAGTTTCGCATGGTCGAGAATGTCTTTTACAACCTGCGTCTGGTTGATTTCATCAAGTTTAATCGCAACCTTTAAGGTCGGGGCAACTTGATGAGATAGCCAGTTCAGCGTCCTTTGGAAGGAGTAAGGCTCTGGTTTTGTGGTTAGTTTTAATCGTTCACGATTGTTCCCAATAAACCAAGCCCATTCTTCATTCAGTTTCCAATCAGAACGAGGTTTGGAATCGTCTTTATCTACAAAACGGATATACCGATTGATAATTTTAAAGGCGGTATGCTCTGGATTGTCATAGACGAGTAAATCACGGACTGCATAATAGGCACGCTCATTTTTCAATCGAATCTCAAAACGGTTTTTTACTTCTGCGTCTTCAATGGGAATATCATTTTTCTTGTACTGCTCGTAGTCCTTTTCATAGATACAGAAATAAACTTCACTTTGTAATGAACCGATATAGAGGGTGTTTCCCATACATTCCTTTTCCTCTTTGCGTACCAGTTCGCCACTGCGATAGCTTTTAAAACTGCGGAAGACGGAGATACATTCTTCCTGTTGGCACTTTTCAGTGAGTACAGGGATATTTAAAATCCCTGTCTTATCGTTAATGGCAAGGTCAAGGCGTTTCATCACACCGCCAGCCACCAAAACGTCCATAAAGAACTCATACCAGCTTCTTTGTTGTGCCAGAAGATAGCTTTCAAATTGTCTGCACCCACGACCTTTCAATTCCACCAGAACTCCTTTGTCCAGTTCATGGGAGCAAAGGACGAATATGTCGCCTAAAGCATAATGCTCTGAATAAGAATAGAAACCATAGTCCTCATGAAGAAAATAGGACAGTTTCAGTTGTAAGATGTTTTCGACCACCTGCTGTACGTCTGTTGTCGGAAAGCGAATTCTTACATAATCAAACAGCATTTCAAGGGGAGCGTCGGGATTGAAGCGTTCCAGAGCTTCCCAAAGGGACTGCTGTAAATCCTCTGATGGCTTGACTTTTCCTGTTTCAATATCGCTTAGATACTGCCTTGTAATACCAGTCGCAACAGCTAAACGGTTTTGAGATAGTCCATAAGCCAAGCGTTTTTCTTTTAAATGCTGTAACCAAGTTTGTTCATTCAGTAAAAATCCCTCCAATCAAAAAGGCGTATGTCAACTTTTAAAGCCCATTTGACATACGCTGAAATTTTGTAAATCCCTTGTAACCAAAGGATTTTCTAATGTTTTTTTGACTGTTTCCTGTCGATTTGTACCCCCCTGTTAGATACGGGGGGGTAAGTGCTGGCGTGGCTATTGCCACACCAGCCAGCAAGATCAGTCCACACCTGCGACTTCCGCTTCGCACGTCGCCTGCGTGGACTGTCTGCTGTTGGATAACTTTTTAATTTCCTCCAAGAAATCATATCCTTTTGGTACAAGGGGAGTATAAAACTCTGATATGACACTTGTTCCTACATCAACATAGCCACGACCTTTGATTCGCTTTAAGAAGAAATCCTTTTGTACGTCACTGCCAAACATCATGCCATAGCCCATTTCAGACATACGACCTAAAGCCACTCTGAAATTAAACTGATCACGGATTCCGTCGCCTAAATATTTTGCGTCTGGACGTTGACAAGCCAGTATTAGAAAGAAGCCAGCTTGACGACCTAACATGACAATCTGTTTCAGCTTATTCATAACTGCGGTGTTTTCTTTTGTTCCCAGCATTTCCATGAAAGCGACGTATTCATCAAAGATTAAGAAGTGTGCCGGGAGACCTAAGTAAGCATAATTTTTGCCAGTCTTATAGTTCTTCATCTGCTTCATTTCCTCACTACGTTTCATCATTTCTTCATAGAATGTTTCAATGCAAGAAAGCAAGTCTTCTTTTCTATAGTAGACATTTGCCATCACAGAACCTAAGTCCGCAAGATCAGCATTTTTCGGGTCAAGAATATACAGTTTTGAATCTGTATGAAGCAAGGCTTCAATCAGTGTCAGTATAAAGTAAGTTTTACCGCCACCTGTACCACCAGCAATCAACATATGAGGGAGCTTATCATATTCCCACCATACGTTTTTCATTAAGCGAAGTTTACCATCTTTAGCTTCTACTTCATCAATAGAAATACGACTGGCTATGGTGTCATAGAGCAAAGTATATTCCACATAGGAATCCTTTAACTCTTTATCCGTCAGCTCACAGTACAAGCCACTCTCTAATTTCTTTTCCAAGTGTAAGAGTTGGTCTTGATATTTTCCCAGCGTGATTTCCACCCGTATCTGTATCAAGCCATTTTTAAGTCGATAATACATTTTAGGGAAGTAGGTTATCTTTTCCTTTGTACGACCAGCACTATCTTTAAAGAAACCCTCTGTTTTGACCTGTTCAGATTCATACCACTTGTTTTCAAGTATCATCTTTGCCAGTTTTTGACGGTGGTAAAGTTGTTTAACCGTATCATAGCGAACCCGTTTGAATACAAACGCTACCAGCAAGCAGATAAGAATTGCGACACTGAAACTGATAATTAAATAGGGAATGTCAATCTTATCTGCTTGTGATAGGTTAAAATCCTGCCAGTTGATCTGCTGGATTGTCTTCACATGAAACAGTCCGACAACCAGCAGGAAAACAGGCAGGAGTGACGCTATCGTAAAATGAAAGACTAAATCTTTACCAGATGGGCGAATCCTTTTACCACGCTGTTTCATGCGAAAAAGTCTCCTTTCTACCTAGCGACTATTTGTCTTGTGTCGGTTCTTTCTTTGCTTGTGGTTGAGCTTTGAATGAACTAGAATCCTTTGTCAGCACAATATCGTCTGCCTTGATATACCAGTCAACATCTGCTCCTTGATAGGTGGCAGTAGCAACGGTGTCCGCAATGGGATTGATAAGTTCCACCCGTGCGTTATAATCAAACTCTTTCAAAGGCACGCTGGCAGGAATACTTACTTGAATCATGCGTCCTTGTCCTTTGGATTTTAAGTCATAGGTACGTTCCTTGATTTCATCTGAAACCGACCCGTCTTCATTTTGGATTCTCACTTCACGACGTAGAGCAGAGAATTTCAATTCTCCAAAAGTCGTGTCTTTATCTAATACAATGCCATTTGCTAATCTCATCATTTTTCCTCTCTTTCTTTATTCTTTTATCATGTCGTCAGCATGTAAAAGGTAATTTGTAAAACCACGAGTGCCGATTTTGTAGCCCTCTGCGGTAATACGTGGATTGACTAACTTCACACGTTCCTCAAAGCCGAAATGTTTTTCGCCAGCTTCAGCAGGAAGCACCACCACAATATCATCTGCTCTTTGAACATCAGAATAGAGATTATAGCTTCTTGATAAGACAGTTAGCCGTCCGTTGATTCTTCGCTGAACGACTTTATCCTCGCCAGCAAATTCTAAATTGCCGAATGTTTTTTCCATGTTGGGAATCACAAATTTAAGTTCCATATTTTTACCTATCCTTTCTTTTTTATTGGCTGAATGAATGTTTGATGGTCTTAAAGAGTGGGGAACGACCTTTTGATTCTTGATTTTTTGTTTTCATAAGTTCACTTCCTTTCAAAATCGGGTAAAAAAATAGACACCTCATTTTTTGAAGTGTCTACCTATTAAATATTCAAATTTTATTGGAAGTATCTTTATATCTTCACTTTTCAAGGATAAATCGTCGTATCAAAGCTCATTCATAAGTAGTAAATTAGTAGTAAATTGAGTGGTTTTGACCTTGATAAAGTGTGATAAGTCCAGTTTTTATGCGGATAACTAGATTTTTATGCTATTTTTATTTTAAAAATTAATAAAATTCACTAAATCTTGGCAAAACAACAATCTTCATGCCATTAACCATTGAGGAAGTGGTGAAGTTATCTATTTAAGTTGTCAAAACACATAAAATTAACAAAATTTCAAAAATAACCGGCAAAACAGTACCCTACTTGCCATTAACCTATGAAAGAAAAAATATTTTATCAAAAAGGAGGAAAGAAAAATGAAAAAAGAAGAATTAAAGAAAAGTAGTGGGCTTGTTTTAATGGATGAGGAGTTAGATGAAGATGGATTTCCAAAAACTATAACTTTAACAAAAGAAGTATTGGAAAAACTACCACCATTAGCACCAGAGTTAGTAGAGGGTATTTTAAGGAAGGGACATAAGATGTTGATATCTGGTTCATCTAAAGCGGGTAAGAGTTTTTTGTTGATGCAGCTAGCTATTGCCCTTTCAAAAGGATCTGAATGGTTAGGGTTTGGGTGCATGAAGTCAAAGGTATTGTATGTGAATCTAGAGATTGATAGAGCAAGTTGTATTAATAGGTTTGTTGAAATTTATAAAAGACTTGGTATAAAACCAGAAGAAGATGAATATTTAGCTATTTGGAATTTAAGAGGAAAATCAATGCCGCTTGATAAATTAATGCCAATTCTAATTGAAAGAACTAAAAGTGAAAGTATTGATGTCGTTATTATTGATCCTATTTATAAAGTAATAACAGGCGATGAAAACAAAGCAACCGATATGGCGAAGTTTACTAATTTATTCGATAAACTTTGTTTGGAAACGGGTGTAGCGGTTATTTATTCTCACCACCACTCTAAAGGTGAACAAGGATTTAAAAGAGCAATGGATCGTGCATCTGGTTCAGGAGTGTTCGCAAGAGATCCAGACTCACTGCTTGATATCATTGATCTTATTTTAGAGGATGAGTTTAAACAAGCGTATTTAGACGATCAGAATATGACTGCTTGGCGGCTTGAAAGTAGTCTAAGAGAGTTTAGAAATATTACTCCGGTTAACTTTTGGTTTTATTATCCAATCCATATAGTAGACAAAGAAGGACTACTTACCAAAAACTATGCTTCAGGTGATCCGAGACATAATCTAACCAAAAGTGGAAAGCGAAAACAAACTCCAGAGTCCAGAAAGTTAGAGTTTGATAATGCCTTTGATATTAATCTAGAAGAAGACGGGACTTGTAGAGTATCTACTTTGGCCGAATATTTAGGTGTAACTGATAAAACGATTAAAAATAGAATCAGTGAATTTAGTGATGGGTATATAAATAATCGTGGTGTTGTTTCAAGAAAAAGTGAAGATGGAATATAGGAAAAACATCCGCTTCATTCACTAAAAATTCGGAAAGCGAAAATAGGGATAAATGCCCTTTATTCACAAAAACAAGAAAAGTGGAAAATAGGCCTTATATATATGAAGTTCCTTCCACTGCTGACGCATATCGTTTGTAGGATAAGGGCATCGTAGTAACTGCCCTATCCCAAACAAATGCATCATCAGTCAGTACTGCCTTTTTTCTAAACCAAAAATCCTAAAAACTCTAAAACCGGTTAATTATTACAACAAATTTATAGGGTTTTTCAAAAATTTAAAGAACCATACCCCCCTCATAGGCTTTTAGTAAGTGGCGAAGGGTACCGCATGGGGGGCAATTAAAAAACACGAGGCGGTATTTTTGAAAATCTGATTTTACATTTTAAGAATAGTTAAAGATAAGTCGCTTAATAGTGGCTTTTTCTTTTGTAAAAAGTATCGAAAATTATAATAAATTATAGTTTTGAATTGAGTTGATATAGCAGTCCTTATACGGTAATATGTGTATGAAAAAAGAGGAGGTAATAAAAATGATTAATTATAATTATGAATGGAAAACTCTAGATGAAATTTTAAGAAATAAAAAGACTAAAGTTTGCTTTAGAGGTTACAGTGAAACTTCACTCGATGAGATTACTGATGGCGCAAGCAATAAGGATTATAAAATAGCACACGAGTTATGGTTAAAATTAAAAGAAGCCTTTAATAAAGAAGCCGAAATTTATGACCATGAACTTTATCAAAGTAAACTTGGTTCAATAGGACCAAAAGAAAAAAGAGAAGTTTTAAGAACAATGTGGTGGGACTTCGTTGAAGGTGATAAACATGGTGATTATAGAAGAATCATAAGCATCATTGAAATGTTACATGATGGCGAAGAGTTAGAAAGTGGAATTATCTACTTTGGAAGTTAAGGGGGTAAAACAATGAAACCAACAAAAATTTATGTATTAGTTGCATATGCAAAAGATGGTAGAATCTTTGATTTAGGATTTGCTGAAGATATTAAATTAGTAAGAAAAGAAATAAACTCTGAATCAACAAAAGAACAATTAAAAGAATTAGGAATAAATGAAGTTGAAAAATTTGTAATTAGAGACAACTACTTCCCAACTAAATACTATCCATTAGAGGTAAGTTTATGATTAGCGTTGGTGATAAGATAAAAATCATCTCAATGAAAAATGAACCACAATATAGTGGTAAAGTTGGAATAGTATATGCAATCGATGGAATAGGTCAAATACATGGTACCTGGGGTGGATTGGCACTTGTACCAAAAGAAGATAAGTTTGAAATTATCAAAGAAAAGAATTGTGATATTTGCGATAAAAGATTTAATGAATATGTAAACAATCCATCACCAATTAAAGCTGATATTTGTTGTAATGAATGTAATGAAAAAATAGTTGTACCACTTAGAATATTCCAAGCAACTAAAAATGCAAACTTTGCCTTATTAATAGCGACTGATGGAACCATTAAAACAGTAAAACCAAAAGAAAAATATTTCAATCTAAAAGAACTACAAACGAATGTGGAAGGGTTAATTGAAATGTATCCGACATATTGGCAAGACAATTTTATTGTATGTAATGAAGAGGGATTATTGAAAGATATGGAATACAACAAGTTAGCAAAATTGATACTTGGGGTTGATTTGGTTGGTCCGGTATTGGTAGTTCCTAGACCCTTACTAGAGGAGGATTAGTTAATGAGCAAAATTAAAGATGTACAAATTGAGTATGAGCGACTAAGGTCGCTTTTTTCATCAGTTGATCCAACCAAAGCAGAACTAGTGGATAATCTTCTAAACGAAGCAGCATTTATGAGAGTACAATTAGAAAACTTGCAGCAACAAATAAGAAAGTATGGTGCAGTTCAAATTTCATCAAAGGGAACTCAAAGACAAACTGAAGCTGCAAAATACTATACAAAGTTAGTTAATAGCTATGGAAATGTTATTAAAACTCTTAATACAATCATGGGTAAAAACATGATAGATGACAATGATGAATTTGACGAATTCATGAAAAGGTTAGAATAGTGAATTATTTAAAAGAGTATTATAGGCAAATTCAAGAAGGCGAGATATTAGTTGGTAAAGAACTACTCACAGTTTTAGAAGGTTTAATTGAGGATTTAAATAATCCTAGATATACATTTGATGAAAAACCAGGCAAAATAAGAATTGATTTTATTGAGACATTCTGCAAACACACTAAAAGTCCATTTAATGGTGAGCCATTTATATTAGAACTTTGGGAAAAAGCAGTCCTTCAGGTAGCCTATGGATTTAAAATGGCTGATACAAACTTAAGAAGGTTTAATGAGGTTTTATTATTAGTAGCAAGAAAGAATGGTAAAACTACCTTTATTGCAGGTATTGACTTAGCTGAGTTTTTCTTATCAAAAGGTGGAGTTGATATTGTATGTGCATCTAACACAACAGAACAAGCGAACATCTTATTTGAAGAAATTAACAATATGAGAGAACAATCAAAAGCTCTATCGAATGAGAAAAGAAGCAAAAAAAACATTTTTCATATTTACTCACCAAAGACCAAAAACAAGATAAAAAAGTTATCTGCTCAATCAAGAAATAAGGATGGCTATAACATCGAGGTTGGCTGTATTGATGAAGTGCATGAAATGACAGATAGTAAAGTTTATGATGCGATTAAACAAAGCCAATCAACAAAATCAGAACCACTTATATTTATCATAACCACTGAAGGAAACACTGTCGGTGGTTTTTTAGATAATAAGCTGGATTATGTTAGGAAAATGATCAAAGGTGAAATCCAAGATGAAAGAGTCCTTCCATGGTTATATACTCAAGATTCAATTCAAGAGATATACGATGATAAATCTACATGGCAGAAATCTAATCCTACAATAGGAACTGTTAAGACTTATTCATACTTAGATGATCTAATGAATAAATCAAGACATGATTTAGCAACAAGAGTTACAATGCTTTGTAAAGACTTTAATATTAAGCAATTAGAACAAGGCTCGTGGTTAAGTTTCGATGATATAGATAATAAAGAAACATATGATATTAATGATTTAAAGAATAGTTACGCTATTGGTGGAGTAGACCTTTCAAGTACAACGGATTTAACAGTTGCAGTCTTACTATTAATCAAAGATAACAAGAAATATATTATTCAACAATTCTTTATGCCAAGTGCAGTTATTGAAAGAAGAAAAGAAGAAGATAATGCTCCTTATGATATTTGGGTTAAAAGAGGTTTGATAACTGTCACAGAAGGTAATCAAAATGACTTTACGTTAGTTACTCAGTGGTTCCTATCAATGATTAGAACTTACGAAATAAGACCTTTATGGGTTGGATATGACCCTTGGAACAGTCAGTACTGGACCAAGGAAATGGAAGACTTAGGCTTTAATATGGAAAAGGTAAGACAAGGCATTTATTCCCTTAGTGAACCCATGAAACAATTAGAGGCTGATCTTAAAAATAAAAACGTTATTTATAACAATAATCCAATTATGAAATGGAATCTAGCAAATACTCAAGCTAAAGTTGATATCAATGGAAACATACAACCATCTAAACTGGGAAGTAAGTATAAAAGAATTGATGGAGCAGTTGCATTAATTATTGCCTATGCAGTCTTAAATAGATTCAAAATAGAATTTGAGAATATGATATAAAAAAACAGGAAATTCATCCTGTTTAAGTACAAATAATATTATATATTGTTAATTTCCTTTGAAAATGTATATAACCATTTATTTTGGTCCATTTGGAAAACAAGTCTATAACCTTCTTTAGTACCACCTCGTATTTTCAGATCACTCGATCCTGAATAATTTTGATAGCTTCCATTAACTAGTTTAATAGAACCATTAAAAGAAATACGTTCTTTATCATAGTCAATTGAAAAAGTTCCATAAGCTTGTAATGTCCAAAAATTTATGTCATTTAAGTATTCAACTTGAAACCTTCCTGTTTTTTTATCATCATCATAGTCATATAGATTCATCCTAAGTTCACTTGAAAGTGAACTATCAATTTTGTATACACCAGTATAATAACCGGATATATCTAAATCAACTAGTTTAGGCTTGTTTTTCTCATCATTAGAATTAACAATCATTCCAACAATTAAAAATATAATTATCACACCGATAATTGAGATTAAAGTAATTTTGTTTTTAAGTGGCCAATTTTTGAAACTGTTTAAATTTTCAACTTTATTTGTACTCATTTAGATTCATCGATAACAAATAAAATCTTACTCATTTTGATCAATTCTAACTAGGACGTCGTCAACTACTTTATTAGGTAAAATTGCATAAATAATGTTTCCAATACCCAATGTCCACCAAAATGTTAAAAGAAATACAAGTAGATGTTTTTCTTTTTTTCCTCTTTTTATAAGATTAGCTGATGATTCACCTCTAGATACTACGACATAACCCTGTGTAATTAAATCATCAATCACTCTTTCATATTCTCTTTCATTTGCTGTCCTTCTGATTCTTTGCGCCATTTTATTCCCTCTTTTCTTTTTGTTTTAAAGGTACACCTTTATCTTTATCATCATTTTATCATAATATTTAACTATTATCAACAATAACTTGTTAATTCAATGTATAAACCATTTAGTTAGCATCATAAGAACAAGACACAATGGTGTACCTTTACAAACTTTATCCAAAAAACCACACCAAATGTTGTGGTTTTTTCATAGTGTGACGGGCATGTCATTTAACTAATGGGTGAAAGTCCCTAATGGAGAATTTGCCGAAACCATATAGTTAACCGCAAGGTGCAAGCTGTGAAGTTTGAGCCGAAGGAAGCGGAGCGCAAAATACTGGCGGAACGAACAGAAACTAAATATCAAGGCTCGGTGTACGGGTAAGTTTACTAAACAAAACAAAGCCCTAGGCAAACGTAACTACACAAGAGTAAATTTAGTCCGTAAAGTATGAAAGTTAAGTGACTTACCCCGTGAGGTCTCATGAGTATGATAAACATTGATGTAATGGGTAGCGACTAACAAAACGTTCAGTAACTACTAATCATATACGAAAAAGGTTAATCATGAGAAGTCAGCAGATGCCATAGTACCTAACTAACAAATAGGGAAGGGCGGAACAATTTATGTTTGTTTGAAAACAAACTTGGTATATCTAATAACTAGAATGTGTTAATGAGGAAATAGATGGACGTAACCGAATAGGAACTCAAAACAGTGATTTAGATATATACGACAAGAAGGAGAACAAAGGATGGAAACATTAGATTTAATCTTATCAAGAACTAATCTAAACGAAGCCTACAAGCAGGTATATAAAAACAAAGGAGCAAGCGGTGTTGATGGTGTTACTGTCTTTGAACTTAAAAGTTATTTACGGGAAAACGGAGATAAACTAATAAGTGATATTAAACAAAGAAAATATAAACCAAGCCCAGCCCTCAGAGTTACAATACCAAAGGATAATGGTGGAGTTAGATTACTTGGTATACCAACGGTCGTAGACCGTGTTATCGAACAGGCAATCAATCAAGTATTAACGCCAATGTTTGAGCCAAAATTTAGTGAATATAGTTATGGTTTTAGACCTAAAAGAAATGCCCATATGGCAGTTCTTAAAAGTTTAGATTTCATGAATGAAGGTTTTGACTGGGTCGTTGATATCGACTTAGAAAGATTCTTTGACACTGTTCACCATGATAGACTAATGAATATAATATCAATGACAGTTGAAGATGGAGATGTAATATCTTTAATTAGGAAATACTTAGTCAGTGGTGTAATGGTTAAAGGAAAATATGAAAAGACAGAACTTGGAACGCCACAAGGAAGTCCTCTAAGTCCACTTTTATCTAATATCATGTTAAATGAATTAGATAAAGAACTGGAAAAACGTGGTCTTAACTTTGTAAGATATGCCGATGACTGCAACATATATGTAGGCAGTAAGAAAGCAGCAGACCGAGTAATGGCATCCATTAAAACCTTTATTGAAAAGAAACTAGGACTAATAGTAAACATGACTAAAAGTAAAGTATCAAAACCACAGGGAGTTAAATTTCTTGGCTTTGGTTACTATGTGGACAAAAACAAGAAATATAAACTAGTTCCACATCAGGAATCTAAGATGAAACTAAGAAGGAAAATCAAAAGACTAACAAAGAGAAATTGGAGTATAAGTCTAGATTTTAGATTACTAAAAATCAGACAGTTAATAACTGGCTGGGTACACTACTTCAAAATATCTGATATGGTATCATTCCTTGGGAAAATAGACCAAAACATCAGAGGTAAAATAAGGGTAGTAATTTGGAAGCAGTGGAAAACTTTTGGGAAAAGATACGAATCACTTTTAAAATTAGGAGCAAGCAAAGAAAATGCAAGGAGAACGTCCGGAAGCAGAAAGAAATATATGTATGTCTGTTATCTAGGAACAATTCAAGCATTGATAACTATTAAGAGATTAAATAAAAGAGGCCTAGTGAGTTCGCTAGACCTTTATAATAGAGTACGTTTAGTATAAATTGAACCGCCGTATACCGAACGGTACGTACGGTGGTGTGAGAGGGAGTAAAATTATAACATTTTACTCTCTACTCGATTATATGACAAGGGTAATATATCTCATTGTTATAATACTCCAAAGAAAAGGAGAGGTTATATATGAATTATGGCTATATACGTGTATCGACGATTACACAAAATATTGATAGGCAAATGGATGAAATGAAAAAAATGAATTTATTAACAGAACATATATTTATAGATAAGCAAAGTGGAAAAGACTTTCAAAGGAAGCAATATCAAAGACTAATTAAAAATCTGAAAAAAGATGATTTGGTTATTATTAAGTTTATAGATCGATTAGGTAGAGACTATCAAATGATTATTCAAGAATGGCATCATATTACTAAAGTGATAGAAGCTGATATATTTGTTATTGACATGCCACTATTAGATACTAGGAATGACGAGAAAAATTTAGTGGGTAGATTTATTAGTGATATTGTTTTACAAATATTATCATTTGTTGCTGAAACTGAACGTGATAATATTAAACAAAGACAAGCCGAAGGAATTAAAACAGCAAGAAAAAGGGGAGTACATTTGGGGAGACCAAAATTTGTATTACCAGATAATTTCAAAGAAATTGTAGAAAAATATAAAGCAAAAGAAATAACAAATATTAATGCAGCAAAGTTATTAAATATGAATCAATCAACATTTTTAAAGTACGCAAACATGAAATAGAAAAAAGAGTGGAGGTCTTTATGGCCATATTTAAGAGAAAACAAAAACAAAACTCGAAAGAGTCCTTTAAATTAGTAAATGAAATAAGTATTCCACTTGTAAAATTTGGAACTAATATTTCAAAATCAGATGTGGTAAAGATTGCTATTGATAGAATAGCAAGCCAGTGTGCAAAACTAAAACCAAGATATATAAAAAATAAGGAAGATAAGACAGTTACTGAAAAACTCGGTAATCTGTCTTTTCTTTTAAAACATAAACCAAATGAAGTAATGACGCCTTATCAATTTATCTATAATATTGTGACTACATTATTTATGAATGATAATGCATTTATATATCCAATGTTTGATAAGTATACAGGTGAAGTTAAAGGACTCTATCCTTTAAAGCCAACTGTTGTTGAACCCTTTGTTGATAATTATGATAACTATTACTTAAGATTTAGTTTTGAAGGAACAGAAAGTTTTACTATTCCTTATGAAAATATAATTCATCTTAAAAGATTTTATCAAAGTGATCAAATATTCGGTGGCTCTAATTCTAGTGGTGACCAAGAAGCTCTACTAAAAACTATTGAGATTAACGAGAATGTTTTACAAGGAATAGATAATGCACTTAAAAGTTCTATGCAAATTAAGGGATTACTAAAAATGAGTGCAATGTTAAGTGATACCGATAAAAACAAACAACTTGAATCATTTAATGAAATACTTAAACAGTCAATAAGAAATAGAGGAAGTTCAATTATTCCTGTTGATCTTAAAGCAGACTATGTACCACTTACTACAGACCCTAAACTAACAGATAAAGATACACTAGAGTTTTTACAAAGTAAAATATTAGATTACTTTGGTGTATCATCTTCAATCTTTCATTCTAAATATACAGAAGAAGAGTTTAATTCATTTTATGAACAAACAATTGAGCCTTTAGCCATTCAAATGTCCGAGGCTTTTTCTTTAGGTTTATTAACTAAGAAAGAAATAGAATCTGGTGAGGAAATAATCTTTTATAGTGAAAGACTACAATATGCATCTTGGAATACTAAAGTAACAGCAATTGAAAAATTAATGGGACTTGGAATAATGAGTTTAAATGAATCAAGAGCTCTACTTGGATTAGAACCAGTAGAAAATGGTAACAAGAGATTACAATCATTAAATTATGTTGATGCAACTAAAGCAAATGAATATCAAGTAGGTAAGGAGGATATAGTAAATGAAAGTAACGATTAACGGAAAAGTTAATAAAGAAGTTTTAAATACTATCTTAGAAGAACAAAAAGAAAAGACTAAACAAATAGAAACTTTTTGTAAAACTAATAAGATAGAAAAATTAACTTATAAAGATCAAGAGTTAGAATATGAGTATGAATTCAAAAAACCTGTAAAAACAAAGGAGGTTGAATCAAGATGAAAAAAGAAATAAGAGTTGCTGAAGTCAAGTTAGAACAAACTGAAGATAAGATGATCTTAGAAGGTTATGCGATTCTTTACAATGAGGAAACTTTAATCGGAACAAGAGAATATGGTTTCATTGAAAGCATTGATCCAAATGCACTAAGTGAAGATGCAATTAAAGATGTACCAATGAAATATAACCATATGGACTCATTTTTAATCATCGCAAGAACCAAAAATAAATCTTTAGAACTTACATCTGATGAAAAAGGACTAAAGGTAAGGGCTGAACTCTTAGATACTCAGCACAACAAAGATATTTATAAGATGGTAAAATCAGGACTTTTAGAAAAGATGAGTTTTGCTTTTACAGTTAAAGAACAAGAGTGGGATCATGAAGGTGAAATTCCAAAAAGACGAATCACCAAAATTGATAGACTCTATGATGTATCAATCGTTGATATTCCAGCTTATGACAACACTTCAATTTATGCTCGTTCTTTAGAGTCTATGGACTTAGAACTAAAGACTATGGAATTAGAAAAGAGAAAAAGAGACGCGTCGTTAATAAGGAAAAGAATAGATTTAAAAATAAAAATTGGAGGAACTAAATAATGAATTTAGAGAAAAGAAAACAAGAAATCAAGGTCAGATTAAATGAAATCAAAGGCCTAACAGGTGTTGAAGCAACACTTGAATTATTAGAGGACTTAGAAAAAGAAGTCGATGAATTAAAAGAAGAAGAGGAAACAATTGATAGAAAGCTTGCTATTCAAAGAAAAGCTGTCATCAATCCAATTCAAATTGAAAGAACCGATCAAGTTAATAAAGAGGAACTTGAAAAACGTGGTGTAATGTTAAAAGAAGCAAGAGTAATTCAAGTATCAAGTGAAGAGATTTTACTTCCTGAACATACTGCTCCAAACATTGCTGCTTATCCATTCGCTCAAGTTTCAAGCTTAGTTGATCGTGTTAAGGTTGTTAATTTAAATGGTGGAGAGACTTATAAGAAATCATTTATTAAAGGTAATGGTATCGCTGGTCTAACAGCCGAAGGTGCTACTTATAGTGAAACAGAACCAGACTTTGGTTATTTAACAATTACTAAAGTTAAAGTTACTGCATACACTGAGATTACTGAAGAGTTAGAAAAACTACCAAGCTTACCTTATCAAGCAGAAGTTATTAAAAACATTAACATCGCTTTAAAGAAAAAGATAAGTGAACAAATCTTAAAAGGACCAGGAACATCAAATACATTCACAGGTATCTTTAGCGACCAGGCCGTAGCACTTGCAGATGCAACCCCACTTGAAATCTCAGCTATCACTGACTCAACATTAGATGATATTGTCTTTGCTTATGGTGGAGATGAAGAGATCGAAGGCGGAGCTTATTTAATTTTAAACAAAAATGATTTAAGAGCATTTGCTGGGCTTAGAACAGCTGAAGGTAGAAAGGTCCATACAATCGACTATATCAACAGTACAATTGATGGTATTCCATATATTATTAATTCGCATTGTAAAGCCTTAACTGACACAAACACTAGTGAAGGCGAATATGTAATGGCTTATGGTGGGTTACATAATTATGAAGTGCCTATTTTCTCACCAGTTGAGATTGGTAAATCAACTGACTACAAATTCAAAGATGGCATTATTTCTTACAAAGCATCAGTTTTCACTGGTGGTAACGTTGTAGGTTATAACGGATTCTTAAGAATTAAGAAAAAAGCCTAAGAGGTGTTTATAAATGGGACTACTTGAGAATGTGAAAAAATCACTGCTTATTCCTTTGGAGGAAACTTACGCAGATGATGAACTAAATAGTTACATAGAAGCGTGCATTGCTTTAATTTTATCAACAGGCGTGGATCCAGAGAATATTGAAGATAACCCCCTAACAAAATCTTTAGTATTAATTTACTGTAAAACATTCTTTGGGTTTAAAACAGATGGTTCAGTTAAAGAGTTACCGAGGAGTTTTGATATGCTTTTGTTACAACTTGCACTATCAAAGGGTGATAATAATGTTCCCAAGTAGTCCTAATATAAAGCTTGAGTTGTTAAAACTAGAATCTATTAAAGATAACATAGGAAATAACAAACTCTCATTAATAAGTAAAAAACAAGTTATAGGAATTAAAAAGCAAGTAACCTCAAAAGAATACTACGAAAGTAAAAAGCAAGAATATAAGGTAGATTTATCTCTTAAAATTCAAAGTTTCTTATATGACAGTAGTAAATATGTTTTAGTTGATGGTGTTATTTATTCAGTTGAAAGAACCTATCTTGCAGGGCAGTTTTTAGAACTATACTTAGTTGAATCAAAACTAAAGGTAAGTGATATAAATGGCTACTCTTGATAACTTAACTGAAAAAATAATGGATGAAGTTAGTAGTTATACTGATGAAGTTATAAAAGCACTTGAAGCAAAGCTTGATGAGACAGCTGAC
>MWEH01000105.1 GCA_002070965.1 Firmicutes bacterium ADurb.Bin080
ATTAATGATGTTTCTTGGGGTGAGTTTGTTAGACAATTACAATATAAAGCTGCTTGGAATGATAAAATTGTTCTACAGATTGATTCGTATTTTGCAAGTAGTCAATTATGTAGCGTATGTGGGTATAAAAATGAAGGAGTTAAAAAGTTGTCTATCAGAAAATGGGAATGTCCTGAATGCCACACTATTCACGGAAGAGATGATAATGCAGCTATGAACATATTAAATGAGGGGCTTAGATTATTGAGTACTTAAAAAAGAATACTACTGTAGGGACTACAGGAAGTTACGCCTATGGAGATGGAGAATACGAAGTCTATGAAGTAGGAATCTCAACACTTTAGTGATGAGAAGTTCAAAATTGTTTTCATGGGAATCCTCCAATTTTACATTTATATTTCTAAATCTTTAGACCTGCTTGAACCTCACGCTATTTATGTCCAAGATGTCTATAAATAAAACCACACAAGTTTGCTGGGGCTTTGAAGCATCTGGACGACCTAGTGAGAATGCCTTGTTGAGTTGGAAATCGACATACAAAATGTCGCTATCTATGGTTATTTTTTTTAATCTGTATGGACTCGTTGGATAACAAGAGGTAAAAAAATAAATCAATACCATTTTTTTTGAAAAGTCGACTTCCTTAGGGAACTCGTTGAAGGCAAAGTTAAAATCATTTTCGTTTTTAATAATATGAGTCCTTGTTTCAGGCAAACTTGTATCTATAACAAAGTCATCTTCAGCCCACAATGTCATGTTGTCTTTTAGGTATTCCACATTCATCATTGCTTGCGCATTATAATATAACTCTGCATTATATTTATTTCCTACGCATCCAATAAGTAGCCAAAAACAAATTATAAGAACTATCACCAATATTAGTATTTTCTTTGCCATTATGAATCACTCCTCCTTTGCTATGTTAGGGATAATTGTTTTACCTGCTAGACAAACAATCGTTTATTATCTTTAAAATGATGTCATTCTAACACAATTTATTTCCAATGATACATTGACTAAAGCGACTACTGCTTGCATCACCTGTATAAAGGAAAGCGACTACAAAAAATTCTAAATCTATTGCTAATCAAAAACGTACTACTTCTCTTGTTTTTAAAATACCCACTACCATCTAACATATACCATTACTCTCTTTTCATGTCAATATCGGTCAAAGTTGCGCTAGAGTCAAATTGTAAGATTACAATAAGAAAATATCATCTTGAAAACAGTACAATTTAATAGTATTATTGTAAATAAGGGGTTTATTTTTCATTGCTATTTTTAGCATCAAGATAAGGGTAAGCCAAGAAGAAGAATCAGATCAGAAGTAATATATGTTTGATTATTAAGGAGGTTAGAAATGTCAGAAAGAGCAAAAGCCTTTACAAATCTCTTTGCAGCGATGGGGACTCTCGAAAAGTATGTGGAACTCGTCCCAGAGGCGAAGGAAGTCGCAAAAAAGGCCAACGTAACAATTCGGTTTAAGGTGAAGGATGGACCAGACGGAATCATAGTAATTCAAGATGGTAACATACAGGTCTTGGAGTATGATGGAAGAAAAGCCAATATAGTTATTGCATGTAAAACTCCAGAATACTTCAATAAAGTAGTTGATGGAACGGTAACTCCTATCCCACAACTTCCTGGAATTTTAAAAGCGTTGAAGATTATGGGCAAGCCGGAAAGTCCTTTCAATGTACTTACTAAAGGAATGACAGAGGTTTTGAGAAGGACAGAGTTTAAGAATGAAGAAGAGAAAAGAATTACCACGATTTTGTCTTTTTATACTATGGTTGCTGGTGTTGCTCAGGTAGGAAACCACGATGAGATTGCTCAACATGCTATGAAGAGAATGGTTGATGGCGAAGTCTCTGTCGGAATTAGGGATGTGTGCTATGCAACATTAGTAAAGAAAGATGGGAAACTCACTGCCGTAAAACAGAAATCAGAGCGCCCAAGAGCATTTATGACCTTTGGGGACATTGATACGGCGTACGGGTTGATCAGTGGCCAAGTAGATGCAATGACATGTATAAGCAAAGGAACCCTTGAAACATCGGGACATATGCTTATGCTTGATAACGTGAACAAAGTTTTAAACCGCGTTCCTATGTATCTTAAATAATTAAGGAGGAAGAAAAATGACTTACACATATAATAAAAATGTGCAGACCATGATTAGGGCGGGAAGAGTAATTCCAAGCGGAGTATATGGGCACTTAGGCCCAGCTGAAGGATGTATGATACCTTCCTCTGCTTATCCGTTTTTTGCTGCAAAAGCAAAGGGCGCTGAGATATGGGATCCAGATGGAAACAGGTTTATCGACTATATGTGCGCATATGGTCCTAATATTCAAGGATATTGCGATCCAGATGTTGATGCTGCCGCAATTGAGCAGATCAAACTTGGAAATTGCACCACATTGCCATCGACTGTAATGGTTGACTTTGCCGAATATTTGACCAATCTGGTTCATAAAGACTGGGCCTTTTTCTGTAAAAACGGAGGAGATGTTACATCTTTCTCGATAATGATTTCCCGTTACTATACTGGAAAGAAAAAGATAATTTTTGTTAAAAACTATTATCATGGTGTGGCTCCTTGGACCCAGCATCCAGATACCCCTGGAACCCTCGAGGATGATTGCAAACATGGGCTTTATGTAAAATTTAATGATATTGAAGATCTCAAGAGAACAATAGAAGCGAATAAAGATGATATAGCTTGTTTTATAGCTACTCCATATATGCATGGAAACTTTGTCGACAATGAACTTCCGGAGGAAGGATATTGGAAACAAGTTAGAGAGCTTTGTACAAAATACGGAATCGTTATGATTATTGACGATATCCGTTGCGGATTCCGCTTAAGCATGGAAGGATCGGATAGATACTTTGGGTTTGATGCAGACTTAATTACATTCTGTAAGGCTCTTGCAAACGGGTATAACGTATCCGCTCTTTGTGGAAAGGAATTTCTTAAAGGCGCAGCCAGTACCGTTCCTTACACAGGTTCGTATTGGATGAGCGCAGTCCCATTTGCGGCAGGCCTTGCTAACTTAAAGAAGCTAGTAGCTAATAATGCTTGTCAACATTTCTATGATATGGGAACAAGGTTGACAACCGGGCTCGAAAAAGCGGCTAAAGAAAGAAATATCCCGCTGAAAGCTTCCGGGCATCCTGCAATGTTCTATCTTAGAATCCAAGACGAACTTGGAAACTTCAGACTTCATCAAGAATGGGTTGCGGAGTGCGTGAAGAGAGGAGTATTTATAACTAATCACCACAACCACTTCATTTGTATGGCTATGACTCCCGCTATAATCGATGAAACTATAGCGATTTGTACCGAAGGTATGGATGTATTAGTAAGGAATCACCCCGAGGAATTTAAGAAATAGCTTTAATAAGTAATATAACAATTTAAGCCTGCCAAATGGCAGGCTTTTGTTGTCCCTATTTTGGGACTTTCCTTATGTACAAATTGAGGATTTTACAATAATTTGCTATAATATTCGTATATTGTAGTGAGTGGATAAATTATTCGTATATTGTAGTGAGTGGATAAATTATTCGTATATTGTAGTGAGTTTATAAATTATTCGTATATTGTAGTGTGGAGGAAATATGGAATTAGCTTTACTAATTATTTCTATTATATTGTGCGTAGCATCTTTGATCGTTTCTATACTTATTTATCTTAAGATTAGAACTATTAAGGGTGATAATTCCGCAAAGGAAGGATTCAAGGCGGTGGAATTACAACTTGAAGGATTAAAGGGTTACTTCGAATCCTTCTCAAAAACAATAAAGGCCTGGACCGATCAAACTACTTCGGGTCTTTCTCAAAGGCTACTTGAACTTCAATCCCAGAATACGATTAGTATGGAGGCTTTACAAAAACAGGTCAAGGAAGAACTAAAAGAACTTAGAGAGGGAAATGAAAAACAACTTGACCAGATGCGAAATACAGTCGATGAAAAAATGACCAAGACACTGAATGAAAGGATAGAGATTTCTTTTAAATCAGTTACAGACAGGTTGCAAGGTTTGCATGAAAAAATGGGAGAAATGAACAAACTTTCCACGGGAATCACCGATTTAAGCAAATTACTATCAAATTCAAAAACCCGTGGCAACTGGGGAGAAGCAAACCTCGAGATGATAATGGAGGATATTTTAACAGCCGAGCTTTACGAGAAGCAATTTAGTTGTGGCTCCAACAAAAAAGATGCTGTTGACTTTGCTATTAAACTTCCAGGAGAAGATGGAATTAATGAAGTGTATTTGCCGATTGACTCAAAGTTTCCCACTGAATCTTATGTTCAGCTTGTGGAGAGCAGAAGCGAAGGAGATAAAGAAAAGACAGACAAGTATCTAAAAGAGCTTAGGGCTGCTCTAATCAGACAAGCAAAAAGCATTTCTTCAAAGTATATCAATGTTCCCAAAACGACCGACTTTGCCATTATGTTTCTGCCCTCTGAAGGATTATATGCGGAGACGATGAGTATATCCGGACTCGGCCAAGAGATCCAGAAAGACTATAAAGTCGTGATATCCGGGCCGACGACTATATCTGCTCTCCTTCAATCTTTACGAATTGGGTTTAAGACTTTACAAATACAAAAGAATAGTGCGGATATTGTAGCAATACTAAAGGGGTTCTCTAAGGATTTTGATAAATTTGTTGATAGTCTTTCCAAAACAAAGAATCAACTTGATACGGTGAGTAAATCTATTAATGATACTTACAGCAGAAGCGGAAAAATTAAAAGCCAACTTGAGAATATCGGAAGAATAGGAGGAGGGGAAGAAGAAATTTCTGAACCTGAAGTTGAAGAAGAATGAAGTGAAGTCTGATGAATAGAATTATTAATGCCCCGGCCATATCGACCGGGGCATTTTTTTGATGCAACTTATGGATTTCAAGTCGTCTATAAGTAACTTTTCCGAATTGTACCCCAAATAGTATTTTATTCCTTAGGAGTTTCTGTTTCGGAAGCAGAGTTCTTCGTATCCTTCATTACGGTAGGAGTCTTCTTGCCTTGTTTCTGTGGAACCTTATGGAAGGGTTTCAACCTTTTCTTAAAGCGAATTAAAAGGATTACAATTCCACCAACTGGAACAATGACTAGTAACCATGGGAATATTGCAATGACTGCAAGTCCCAAGAATTGGAAGAATTTTCCGAGAGCTTCCCAAGCCCCGCTTAAAGTACCTCCTGCCCTTTCTCCATAGCTCGGATCGGGAGAAGGAGTATAGGTTTTATTTAATCTTATTGTAACCCTGCTATAATCAACCAAGCTGTCAAAACTATTTAGTTCTCCATTAAGGCGGGCTATTTCAGTATTGATTTCGGCAATGCGCCTTATAGCATCTAGCGGGACAATGCTCTCATCCTCCAGATAAGTGGTTAAAAGGGTTTTCTCTTCGTTTAGAGCGGTAATTTGGTCCTCTTTGCTTTGGTAAGTCAAAGAAATGTCCGTTGCAGTTTTTTCTAAGCTCATAGCATCAGAAGAGATTCCTTCAGTAATAACTGCGAGAAAAGTATCTAGACGCTCAGTCTTTACACGAACAACAAAGAAAGCATAAGAAGAGGATACACTCTCAGTATCAAACCATTCATCTGAATTTATAGATGCTTTTATCTTTGCGATTTGTTCATCAAACTCTATGACATTTAGAGATACATCAGCAGAATAGATTATTTTTCTCTCAGGTGTGGATTCTGAGCCAGTATCGATTTGATTGTCTTCTGCAGGGGCACCCATTTCTGGGGAAACATTGTTGTCTAAAGTATCATCCTGACTTCCGCTACAAGCATTAAGAATAAACAGAGAAAAAACAAGTATCAAAACTACAAGAATAATTAGTGCTTTTCTTTTCATAAGTCCTCCCATTTGAATCCCTGAACCATACCTAATTATATGCGCGATAATCAAAAATAGTCAAGATAGAAGAATGATGCGCAAAATCTTGGAGCTGTAATCACATTAATATATAAAATATTGTAAATAGTCTAGGAAAATGTAGATTCTGATACTCAATAATATGAAAACATACTGTAAATAGCCTAGGAAACTGTAGATTCCGAAACTCAATAATGAGAACCCGTTATAGTTTTATTTTAATATTCTGACAAAATAGACGGTTTTTAGAAATTACCACTTATTATGTACTTTTTCGGCAAAACCTAGGGTCTCCTTAAGCTCAATTACCGTACCATCATCCAGGATTGCTTTTCCGGAGAACTTACCAAATACCTGGTGGGGTATCATTGCCATAAACTTCAGATCCACTGGAGCATAGCGATCGAGTATAGGAGTAAAATCCATTTCAAATCTTCCGTCTGAGGATGTGAATTTCCAAGGGGACATGTAGTCCTCTTTTCCAGCATCTTCTCCAGGGATAAGGAACTTTACATCCTCTAATTTGTGAGAAAGACCCTTATAAAAAAGCATATTTTCAGAGGCGGCAGAGGTGTTTCCAAAACCATATCCAATATTGAAACCAAAAGTTGAGCCATCCCTAAGTCTGGTTTGTAGACTTCCCCAATACCAGGTATTGTTATATGTCCATACGCCCCTTCCCCAGTCAAGTGTTGCAAGGTTATTTTCAAAAACGTACTTTCTGTTTCCAAGAGAAAATGTCCCGCTTGCTCTCATGCAGTTAATTTTTGCATTGTAATAGAAGTATCCTGGTTTATCAAAAGGTGTCGCAATAAACATGCATTCCTTGGGGAACTCATCAATTGTAATGTCAAATGCAAGGGTTTCTTTGTCATTTCCAAACTTCGGGTAGCTTCCATAAAGCTTGCGAATCTTCCCATCATTTTCAAATGTCATTTGTACTTTTCCGATTTTAGCCGAAGCATCCCCAGTTTTAGTGGAAGGGGGCATTTTATATTTTCCCATCGGGAATAGATCCACCGCACTCTTAGTAATCTGCCAGTTTTCCTTAAAGTCAATGACTGTAGCACTGATAGCCCCGATATATCCCATGTCGGAGATTGTCAAACAGAGGGCGAAATCATCGTTTCCGATATAGTAGTAATCCCACTCTTTGATTCTCCACTTAGGGGCCTTTATATCTTTTCTATCATACTCAAGAATATTATTCGTGGCATAACCCTTTTGCAATAAATTGCCGTCAGGGCCTAAAAGCTTTCCTTTTTCCAAAATATGATTTTGCATATTTTCCTCCATTTTATACTTTTCATTGAATATTTTAATATTTAATCAATATGACTGCAAGTGAGAACTAATTATATTCAAATTTCTGATATAATGACGTGTATTATTTTAATATCAATTTATTTTCTAAAGGATTATAACTCCGTCTCGGGAACTATTTTTACTCTTTAGCATTTCCTTCTTCATCGTAAGAAACATATTCAGCTCCAGGAATATCTATCTTGGTATCATTTTTTTCTCCAGTATATATGTCATCTAAGTATGAATTTTCAGCATCTGCTACGGCAGCGCTAGTTTCGTAAAGAGAAATTTTTGCCTGCTGCAATTCGTCCATTTTTTTCTTGTTCAAAGGATACCAGAAAAGCAGTATAATCCCAGAGATTATAAACATTATGGACGGGATTAATGTTCCCCAAAGATATAATTGAGACTTAGTAGCATCCGTTTGAATGAGATTTAATGCGTTGTAACCTACCCAGGCAATTGCCTGTGTTGAAAGAACCCCTGCTAGGGTTTGCCCCAGTTTTCTGGTGAAGGAAAAAACAGCATAGGTATTTGTTTCATCCCTCTTTTTTGTCTTTACCAATTGATAATCAATAGCATCGGTTACAAACGCCCAGACTTCTAATAAGAAAAAGCTGAAGCCGGCACCCGCTACAAAGGACAGGGCTATAAAAACCCAAATATTTGTAGTTTTAATAATCATTAGAATAAGAAAAATAGCACCCGAAAAAAGCATTCCAAAGCCGCAAACCTCCCTTTTCCCAAACTTCATAACCAGTTTGTTTGTGAACAGCATAACAGCGACCATAGGAACGTAGGTTGAAAGGGTAAGGGCTATGTTCATTTCGGGCTTATTGAAATAATCGTCCATAATGTAGAGTCCAAGGGATTGCATGAACATTTGCCCCGCAATTAATAACATAGAAGCGGTACACAAGGATAAGAATGGCCTGCTTTTTATTAAACTCTTAAGAGAATTAGCAAATTCTCCTTTTTGTTGTTTATTATATGGTTCGGGAGCGATTCTTTCTTTAGTAAATTTATAACTCAATAAAAAACAAATAATTGAGAAGAATGCTAGGACCGAAACCCCAATTATTAGTTTGTTCCAATCCATTACTTTTATAGGGTCATTGTTTGCATCATACAAAATCGCCCCTGAAGGATCTTTCGCGACACTGAAGCAAAGGCCGGATAGAACCATGGCTCCAATTCCGCCTACACCCGATCCAACCGAACGAAGAATTGAAAGGGTAGATCTTTCCTTTACATCAGAGGTTATGACTGACGCAAGAGAGCCATATGGAATATTGATTGTGGTGTATATCATACCAAAAAGTATGTAAGTGACATATGCATATGCAAGTTTCCCTCCCATTGTCATCCCAGGAAACTTCATGAAAAGTAAAACTGTGGAGATAGCCATTGGAATTGCCATCCTTACAAGCCATGGCTTATATTTACCTGCACTAGTAGGTTTAGAGATATCAACTATTCTGCCCATCAGTGGATCGTTTATTGCGTCCCAAACCCTTGCTAGAAGAAATAAAAGAGTAATTTTACCTGCATCAATAAATAGTATGTCGGTATAAAACTTTTGAAGAAGAGATCCAACTAAGCCGAAAACCAAAAGACAGCCCGCGTCTCCTAGGGCGTAGCCCAGCTTATCGGAGATAGTAATCCCACTGGTTTTTAATCCCGGTATAATTTCTTTCGCTACTGTTGTCATCATAACCTCCAAACAATAATATATAATATAGCTTGATATGTAGAAGAATCCTTACTGATATAATTACTAATGGTATTATTTTTTTGTTAGAAAATGAACTGCGTTCTACGAGGAAAGATAATCACTGGGTTCTTCGTCATTTTCTTCATTTTTCGAGGAAAGATAATCACTAGGTTCTTCGTCATCCTCTTCATTTATAGAGGAAAGTTAATCACTAGGTTCTTCGTCATCATCTTCATTTTTTGAGACAAAACTATCGTCTTCAGCGTCAGGTTTAATTAGCCCAAATAAGCAGAATTTGAGGGCAACTATTCCGCTGGAAAGAAACTTTAATTTGTCTGAGTTGGTCGGTCTAATAACGGGCTTAAGATAGCCCGCATCTTTAATAAGAGCACACAATTTCTCGAATATATCATCGTGTAAAAACATACCTCCAGAGAGAATAATCTTGGCAGGATCAATTATAAAACCAATATTTGCTACTGTATCAGAAATCTGTTTTAAACAGTCAGATATTACGCTATAGGCCACTTTATCAGTGGAGAATAATTTATAAATTTCTTCCGCTTCAAGATCTTTGGATGTTTCCATTTCATATCTTTTGCGGATCCTCTTTTCGCTTACATAGTCACCTAAAGTAATCTTTTCTTGAATATTTCTAACTTGCGTCTGCCCGATTTCACCTGCTTCATTCCCACTTCCTCTTACTATTCTTCCGTTTGAGACAATTGCTCCCCCAAGCTTAGGCCCATGCTTTACGTAGAGAAAATCATTTAGCTCAGAGGTGATTATGGAATATGCCTGAGCACGCACATTGTTCGTAATAATTATTGGATAGGGGTACTGCATAGACAAAACTTTTCTTAGGGGAAAATTTGGAGGGAAAAGCCCCCGGCTATCAATTAGGATTCCCTTCTCAGTATCCACCTTGCCAATAACCCCAATTCCAATACAGCGAATTTTATACTGGGTACTCCAATGGTTCCCGAGAATGTCATCTTCAGCAGGATTAAGAGGATCTGCTTGTTGAATAACCGAGGAATCAAAAGTCTTTTCTATAAGGGTTTCATATCTATTGCATATGGAGAAATATATTTTGTCACTTTCAATGGTTATATTGGCTACCCGTAATTCTTTATAGTTTATGTCAAGCAATACTTCTCGTCTTCCAGACTTATTTCTTTGAACGGAGCCACTTTCTATTATTGCGCCACAAGACATAAGATCTTTTACTAGGACAGTAATGGAAGCAGTTGTCAGTCCTGTCTCTTTTGCTAGTTCTAGCCGGGACATTGCACCATTATCATATAAAAGTCTTAGAATAGAAGATTTATTATTCTTCTTAAGACTCTTTAGACTATTAACTTCATTCCCCATACTATAGTTCACTGAACTCAATTCCTCACCCATTAAATTATTAAAAAATGATTTATATAATAATCTTTAATTAATTATCCTTTATTTACCAAGAGATTTAAACAACTCTTGCATATCGGTTACTGAAGGTTGAACGGGGTTAAATTTCATCAAAGGATGTTCAACGCAGAGTTTTGAAAGGTGATATGTATCTGATATACCCAGATCCTCAATGGTAGTTTTTAGCCCAGCAATTCTTTGCAGGGATACTACATAATTCTCCATTTCATTAGTGTCTGAAAAACCCACTTCCCTCGCCAACTCTTCAAGTCTCTCATCGTTATTAAGCCTGATAAATCCAGCCAGGGTAAAAGCACAAGCTTCACCGTGAGCGAGGTGGAAAATCATAGAAAGAGGATAACTTGCCGCATGACAACCCGCGGTTCTAGTTTGAGAAAATGCAAGCCCAGCGAGGAGTGCACCGTAGCTCATTCCAATTCGAGAATTTAATTCCCTTCCTTCGTTATATGCGTTTGATAAGTTAGAAAATATATGTTTGGCCGCTTCCTTCGCCAAAAGATCGGTAATAGGCTGATGATTTATGTTCCAAAAACTCTCAAGTGCATGAGACAAGGCATCAAGACCAGTAATCATAGTAACTCTTGGTGGAACTGTAAGCGTAAGGGTGGGATCGATAACACATATATCTGGAAGAAAAACGGGAGAGTTAATTGTGTTTTTTATGTCTCCGTGGCTGACTACTGATACGGAAGTTACTTCCGCTCCGGTACCCGCAGTACTGGGAACGGCAATAATTTTTATTGGGGAAGTAACATTAAAGGGGACTTCCTGCCGAAAGAATTTAAGCAATTCGGGGATATCCATTGGTTTATAGCTATAAACTCCTTTTACGAACTTGGCGGTATCCATGACACTTCCACCACCGATCGCAATAATTGTGTCGCACTTATGGAGAGAGGCCAAAATCAATAGTTTCATCACGCCAGTTAGTTGAGGGTTGGGTTCGATTTCAGAGAATATATCTTTAATTTGAGGGCATTCTTCCTTCAATTTTAAGGAAAAGGGTTTTAAGAAAGGGTCGCAGGCAATAATGGCTGAAGCAGAGGTTTTAAATAGAATATCTCCCATTTTTTTTGTAGAATCAACACCAAAATGGATACAACTGTTTTGTTTGTAAAGAAAACTATCGATATTCACATACCCCTCCATAGCCCATTATAAACAAATAACTATTATCATAATTTTTGCATAAAAATATAATGTTATGCAAATCATTTGGAGCCGGTGCAAAGGATAAATAACTTGATTTATAAACTAAAAAAGTTTATTAATATACCGTATGTATCTCGCGCGCTCGTTATTTAAAATTATTAATTAATTAAATATTAACACAGTGGAGTATAACTTGTAAATACGAAAAACAGGGAATAACCGGGGCATGATAATATGCATTTATGCAAAAAAATAGATTATATTATTAAAAATATGCAGTATTTTAGCATAATATTACTTGTTTTATGCACGTATAACATGTATAATTTCAACATCATTTATAAACGGAGGCAATATAATGGATAAGAAAGACATTAAGAAAGTAGTTCTTGCATATTCGGGAGGTCTTGACACTTCAATCATTATCCCCTGGTTGAAAGAAAACTATAACAATTGTGAGGTAATTGCTGTATCTGGAAATGTGGGGCAAGCGGATGAACTTGAGGGACTTGAAGAAAAAGCGATCAAGACAGGGGCCTCCAAGATATACATAGAAGATTTAACCGAAGAATTTGTAGAAGACTTCATTATCCCTACAGTTAAAGCGGGAGCAAAATACGAGGGATACCTTTTGGGAACCTCATTTGCAAGACCCGTTATTGCAAAAAGATTGGTCGAAATCGCCCTTAAGGAAGGAGCCGATGCTATCTGCCATGGTTGTACCGGGAAGGGAAATGATCAGGTTCGTTTTGAACTTACAATAAAGGCTTTTGCTCCCGATATGCATATAATTGCTCCCTGGAGAGAATGGTCAATAAAATCGAGAGAAGAGGAAATAGATTATGCGGAAGCTCATAAGATTCCGTTAAAGATTAACAGAGAAACCAATTATTCAAAGGATAAGAATATGTGGCATCTTTCCCATGAGGGACTGGATCTTGAGGATGCAGGCAATGAGCCCAAGTATGGAAAAAAAGGATTTCTTGAGATGTGTGTTGGACCCGAACAGGCTAAGGACCAACCATCATACGTGGAAATTGAATTCGAGAAGGGAAAACCAGTTTCATTTAATGGAGAAAAGATGAGCGCAAAGGATATCATTTTAAACCTGAATAAAGTCGGAGGGGAAAATGGTATAGGTCTATTGGACATAGTTGAGAATAGACTTGTTGGAATGAAGTGTAGAGGAGTTTATGAAACCCCAGGAGGAACCATTCTGTATTTTGCGCATGAATATCTTGAATCGATATGCCTTGATAAAATGACCGCCCATAAGAAACAAGAACTTGGGATTACTTATGGAGAACTGGTATATAACGGACAATGGTTTACACCTTTAAAAGAAGCCCTAGATGCATTTGTTGATAAGACCCAAGAGACTGTTACAGGTAAAGTAAAGCTTAAATTGTACAAGGGAAATATCATTAAAGCCGGGGTTTGGAGTGAATACTCTTTGTACTCAGAAGCGATAGCCACATTCGGAGAAGACAATAAATATAATCAGGCTGATGCAGCCGGGTTTATTAATCTATTTGGACTTCCCATAAAAGTTAGCGCACAACTTAAAGCCCAGAGAGAGAAAAATAAGAAATAAGTGAATGCCCCCGTAAATCGGGGGCTAAATCGCTTTATAAAGGACATGAATTTATTTCTGCTGCTCTTGGGTTAGCAGAAGGAAGGGAGGAAAAAATGAGTAAGCTTTGGAAGGGAAGAATGGATGAGAATGATCCTGTCGCTGACAGTTTTAATTCTTCGATTTCCATAGATGGAGTGTTATATAAGCAGGATATAATAGGCTCAATAGCCCATGCAGTTATGTTGGGAAATACCGGGATCATCAAAAAAGAAGACTCAGAGCTTATTGTCAGCTCTCTAGAAGAAATTCTTGAAGATATAGAGGCAGGAAAACTTATAATTTCAAAAACAGAGGAAGATATTCACTCTTTTGTAGAGAATGAGCTTACAAAAAGAATCGGGGACAAAGGCAAAATGTTGCACACCGCAAGAAGCAGAAATGACCAGGTGGCTCTTGATATAAGATTGTATTTAAAAGGAAAAACCGAGGAAATAATCAATCTGCTCTCCTTATTTTTGGATGCGATAGCTGAAAAGGCTAATGAAAATTTAAATACTATTATGCCGGGATACACGCATCTTCAAAAAGCTCAACCGGTAACATATGCACACTATTTAATGTCATATGGAATGATGTTTTTAAGAGATCTCGAGAGAATGAAAGACAGTCTGAAGAGATGTACGGTTTCTCCCATCGGAAGTTGCGCTTTAGCGGGCACTACCTACCCTATTGACAGAGTAATGGAAGGAGAACTGCTAGGGCTAAAGGAAATCTCCAAAAACAGCATGGATTCAGTTTCCGACCGGGATTTTTGTCTGGAGTTCATGAGCAACGCTGCTATTTTAATGATGCATTTGTCCAGACTATCTGAGGAGGTAATTCTTTTTTCAAGTGGGGAATTTAACTATATCGAAATCTCGGATGCCTATTCCACTGGTTCAAGTATTATGCCCCAAAAGAAAAACCCCGATATTGCTGAACTCGTCAGAGGAAAGACCGGCAGGGTATACGGAAATTTATTTGCTTTATTGACAGTTATGAAAGGTTTGCCACTTGCATACAACAAGGATATGCAGGAAGATAAGGAAGCTCTTTTCGATTCAGTTGATACAGTAATTAATTGCTTAAAGGTATATATCCCGATGCTGAAGGCTATTTCAGTAAAAA
Source organism: Firmicutes bacterium ADurb.Bin080 (assembly GCA_002070965.1). Taxonomy (GTDB): domain Bacteria; phylum Bacillota; class Clostridia; order Christensenellales; family DTU072; genus MWEH01. The sequence goes on from MWEH01000105.1 coordinate 14,261, forward strand.
AGGAAGCTATGGAAAAAGCGGCGGCATATGGTTATATGAATGCTACCGATCTGGCAGATTATCTTACAAAAAAAGGGATGCCTTTCAGAGACGCATACAAACTAACCGGGAAAATCGTGGCCGATGCTATTAAGATGAAAAAGTCATTAGAAGAAATCAAAATTGAAGAATATAAGGCCTACTCCCCTGTTTTTTCGGAAGATTTATACGGAGTAATAGATATTAAAGAGTGTGTCAAGAGAAGAAATTCAGAGGGCGGGCCTGCTCCTGAAAGTGTAAAATCTCAGATAGATTACATAAAAGAAGAAATAAAGAAAATATAAAAAATTTGACAAATAGTTCTTTAAGAGACAGATTAAGAAGGCAAGGAGATAGCAAGTGAAAAAGGTTTTTATAGATGGGCAGTACGGAACGACTGGGCTAAGCATATATGACAGAATAAAAAAGATGGACCACCTTACTTTTCTTTCTGTTCCGGAAAAAGATAAGAAGGACCCTAAGGTAAAAAAAGAAGTGATGAACGAGTCAGACATCGTTTTAATGTGTCTGCCAGATGAAGCAGCTATAGAGAGTGTAGCACTTATTGATAATCCTAATGTAAGAGTAATAGATACTTCTACTGCACACAGAACAGATCCTTCTTGGCTTTACGGTTTTCCTGAACTTTCTCCCTATCTTAAAGCTAAGCTCTCACTTTCCTCAAGAATTAGTGTTCCGGGTTGTCATGCAAGCGGTTTTCTTTCTTTAATTTATCCTTTGACAGAATGTGGTTTTCTTCCCAAAGATGCCTTGTTATCTTGTACATCAATTACAGGGTATAGCGGGGGAGGGAAAAAGATGATAGGGGAATATGTTGAAGAACAAGAAAATCCAATATATCTGGCCCCAAGAGAATATGGACTTACCCAAAAGCATAAGCATTTAAAGGAAATGAAGTACGTAGCCGGTTTAAAAAAGGAGCCTGCTTTTGTCCCGATTGTTTCCAATTTCTATAGTGGTATGGTCGTAAGCATTCCTATTTTTAAAGAGCAACTATCCCCTGGCATCGGATTAAAGGAAATAAAAAAGTTGTTTTCAGAAAAATACACCGGGCCAATAGTTAAGTACACGGAAAATCTTGGAGAGGAAGGGTATTTATCGGCTGCTATGATGTCGGGCAAAGACTCTATGCAGGTATCTGTTCTTGGAAATGAGGATAGAATACTTCTTGTATCTCGATTCGATAACCTGGGTAAAGGAGCTTCCGGGGCGGCAGTACAGTGTATGAATCTGATTCTTGGAGAAAATGAAACGTATGGCTTGAATCTTTAAGATTAATTGGATGAAAAATAAAATATCGGTTATAGAAAATAAAATATATGGCTTGAATCTTTAAGATTAATTGGATGAAAAAATAAATATCTGGTATAGAAAATATAAATATATAGAAGGTAGAAAAATGGCAAAAGGAATAAAATTTACGGAAGGCGGAGTATGTGCGGCAAAAGGATTTACCTCAAACGGTATCCATTGTGGGATTAGAAAAAACAAAAAGAAGAGGGACTTGTCGTTAATATTTAGCGAGAAAATTGCTGCCGCATCTTCTGTTTATACTACAAATCTTGTTAAGGGGGCCCCTCTTTTAGTTACAAAAGAGAACATCTCTGATGGATATGCACAGGCTGTAATCTGCAACAGCGGAAACGCAAATACTTGTAATGCGAACGGAATAGAGATAGCAAAACTGGCTTGTACTTATGTTGCAAAGGAACTGAATATTTCTCCCAAAAACGTTATCGTTGCCTCGACTGGGGTAATTGGTCAACCTATGGATATTTCCCCCATAAAAAATGGTATTCCTGAATTAGTATCTGGACTCGGGAAAAAGAGTGAGATTGCTGCAGAAGGAATAATGACTACTGATACAAAGCTTAAGCAAATCGCAGTGACTTTTGAAATTGACGGTGTTAAATGCGCTATGGGAGGAATTGCCAAAGGATCTGGGATGATTCATCCGAATATGGCAACAATGCTTGTTTTTATCACTACAGATGTTTCTATTACCCCAGAAATGCTAAATGTAGCTTTGAAAAATGATATTCAAGAGACCTTTAACATGGTTAGCATAGATGGAGATACTTCTACCAATGATATGGTTTCAGTCCTGGCAAATGGGATGGCAGGAAATCCCACGATAACCAGTAATGGAAAGGCATTCAATATCTTCAAAAAAGCCCTTAACCTGGTTAACTCAAAGCTATGCGAAATGATAGCAAAAGATGGAGAGGGTGCTACAAAACTTTTAAGGGCTATAGTTACCTCGGCGAAAACCAAAAAAGATGCGAAAATAATTGCTAAATCAGTCATTTGTTCCTCACTTGTAAAGGCTGCTATGTTTGGCTCTGATGCAAATTGGGGAAGAGTTTTATGCGCTATTGGGTATAGCGGTGCAAAATGTGACATTCATAAAGTAGATGTCACCTTTCTTTCAAAAGGTGGCTTTGTTGAAGTATGCAAAGAAGGACATGGTATCGATTTTTCCGAAGAGCAAGCTAAGTTGGTTCTTTCTTTAGATGAAATAGACATTCTGATTTCCATGAATGACGGAAAGGGCAAAGCAAAAGCCTGGGGTTGTGATTTGACTTACGATTATGTGAAAATAAATGGAGACTACAGGACTTAATAAAGTAATTTGGAATAGAAAAACAATTAATATTTTCAGGGAAATCCTGAACAATTACCCGGAGGGAAAAAATGGAAGAAACAAAAGTAAGTAATGCAGTCAGAGCAGAAGTATTAGTACATGCATTGCCATATATTCAGAAATATAAGGATAAGATTGTTGTAATAAAATACGGCGGAAGTGCCATGCTTAACAATAAGTTGAAAGAAGCCGTGATAGGCGACGTTATACTGTTATCACTGATTGGGGTAAAAGTTGTGTTAGTTCACGGTGGTGGCCCGGAGATTACAGATGAACTTAATAAAGTAGGGAAAAAGACGGAGTTTGTTAATGGACTAAGGGTTACTGACAAGGAAACAATGGAAGTAGTGCAGATGGTTCTTGCGGGGAAAATCAATAAGGATTTGGTTAACCTTATCCAGAAAAACGGAGCAGAAGCGGTTGGATTATGTGGAATCGATGGGCAAATGATCGAGGCAAAAATGAAAGACAAAGCCCTTGGATACGTGGGAGAGATTTGTGCGATAAACAGGGGGATTATACTGGATATATTGGAGAAGGGATATATTCCTGTCATTTCAACGATCGCTTGTGATAAGAAAGGAAACACTTATAATGTTAATGCTGATGAAGCAGCTGCAAAAATTGCCGGAGCCCTGGATGCAGAGATTATGATTTCTATGACTGATGTCGCAGGTTTACTAAAAGATAAAGATGATATAACAAGTCTTATACCTCAAGTTTCAGTAAGTGAAATTCCTTCGCTTATCAGGGATGGAATAGTGTCAGGAGGTATGATTCCAAAAGTTGAATGCTGTAAAGAAGCAATAAGACGAGGGGTTAAGAGAGTATTTATTTTAGATGGAAGAATATTCCACTCAATACTAATAGAAATGCTTACAGACGAAGGTATTGGAACTATGTTTATTGCATAGCAGCGTGCTCCCTTCCTCTATCCAAATGTCCGTTATCGGGTATTGGAACTATAAAGAAAAATGATTTAACAATATATACAGAAGGAAAATATGGAAAATTTAAAAGAATTAGATAAAACTTATATTGCCAATACTTATGCCCGGTTTCCGGTAGAGATTAAGTATGGAGAGGGATCTATTATCTCGGATGAAGATGGGAAGCAATATATAGATATGGGAGGAGGAATTGCCGTAAATATTTTTGGGATGCAGGATAAAGTCTGGAAGAACGCTGTAGTTTCCCAGCTCAATAAATTTCAACATACCTCCAACCTTTACTACACCGAACCTTGTGTAGCCCTTGCAAAGCTTTTAGTTGAAAAAACCGAGATGAAAAAAGTATTCTTTTCTAATTCAGGCGCCGAGGCAAACGAGTGTGCGATTAAAGTGATGCGTAAATACGCTCAGGATAAGAAAGGGCCGGAATACTATAATATTATTACTTTGAAAAATAGCTTTCATGGGAGAACCTTGGCGACTCTCGCTGCTACTGGACAAGAAGACTATCATAAAGAATTTCTTCCGGTAACTCAAGGGTTTATTTCAGTGACTCCTGGGGATATCGTTGAATTGGAAAACACTTTAAAAAACAATAAGTGTGCAGGTATTCTCATTGAGACTATTCAAGGAGAGGGAGGGGTAATTCCTCTTGACCCTGTATATATCGAACAAGTCTACGCTCTTGCTAAAGAAAATGATTTAGTTTTTGCTGTTGATGAGGTTCAGACCGGAAACGGAAGAACTGGCAAGCTATACAGTTACATGCACTACGACATTAAACCAGATATTTTCACAACAGCCAAAGGTCTAGGAGGAGGGCTTCCTATAGGAGCTACCGTTCTTGGCGAAAAAGTAGAATTTGTTCTCTCTGCTGGAAAACATGGTTCTACATTCGGTGGAAATCCAGTATGTGCTGCCGGAGCTGTTAGTATTATTTCTAGAATAGACGAAAAATTACTAAGCGACGTAATGCAGAAGTCAGAAATAGTATTCGATACTTTATCGGGGGCATCAGGCATTAAGTCTGTTACAGGCAAGGGATTAATGATTGGAATTGAAACAGAAAAGGGCGCAGAGAAAGTTGTAAATGAGTGTATAGAGAAGGGGGTTCTTGTCTTAAAGGCTAAGAACAAAGTAAGATTAGTTCCTCCGCTGAATATTGGGATATCTGAACTGAAAAAAGCACTCAGTATTATTCTTGAGATTTGCGCAGTGGGTTAACTGATCGGATCAAGATTGTAATATAGGGCTGTTACTTAGGTTAGTATCAATATAAAAAAAGAGGAAAGTAAATAGTAATATCGTAAAAATATTCGGAGGAAAAAAATGAAGGATTTATTGAAACTTCGGGACCTTAAGAAACATGAAATTATCGAGCTTCTTAATATTGCTGATCAATACAAATATTCCAGGAAAATGTTCGGAGTAAAAAGAACAGATGACCTTAAGGGAATGACCCTGGGTATGATATTTGAAAAGGCATCTACCCGGACCAGAGTGTCTTTTGAGGTTGGAATGTACGAGCTTGGAGGACAAGCTTTGTTCCTAAGTTCAAAGGATTTGCAAATTGGGAGAGGAGAACCAATAGAGGATACTGCCAGGGTTTTGTCGAGGTATTTAGATGGAATAATGATCAGGACGTTCTCCCAGGAAATGGTCGAGAAATTGGCTGAACATGCCTCAATACCAATTATTAACGGACTAACCGATTATGCTCATCCTTGCCAGGTTCTAGCTGATTTAATGACAATAAGAGAGTATAAGGGAAAGCTAGAAGGATTAAAGTTTGCTTATATAGGAGATGGTAATAATATGGCCAATTCCCTAATCGTTGGTTGCACTAAAGTTGGAATGAAAGTGTCGATAGCATGTCCTAAAGACTATTATCCGGATGCCGATATCGTGAAATGGGCCGAGAAGAAGGGAAACTTTACGATAACTCAGAACCCCGAAGAAGCAGCGAAAGATGCGGATGTTTTATATACGGATGTATGGGCTTCTATGGGACAAGAAGGCGAAGCAGAAAAGCGTAAGATGGCTTTCAAAGGATATCAAATCAACAAAAAACTTATGGGCTTTGCAAAGGCCGATGCTATAGTTCTCCACTGTTTACCAGCTCACAGAGAGGAAGAGATTACTGGAGAGGTATTTGAGGAACATGCTGATCAAATTTTTGAACAAGCGGAAAACAGACTGCATGCACAAAAAGCAGTTCTTAAGGTATGTTTAGGTAGCTCACCCAAGGATGATCATGGTTATCCCTATGAAGTGGATGAAGAACTTGAGGAGTTTGACTTACTTAACGGCGAAACCGAGGAGATTAAGGATTTCTAGGAATATCTCGTATAGTAGAATTTTTATCTAGATAAAATTGTAAATTAGCTATGGCAACAAGCTTAACAGAAACAAAAAAAGGCAGAAACATCTGCCCTTTTTTATTTATCACAGTGATGTTAGAAAAGATGAAAAACAAACTTTGCTAGTACTGCCCCAACACCCAGTAGTACATAAAGTATAGGGTATAGTAACAAGCCGGCCTTGGCATATGTTTTAACGTTAGGGTTAGTCCCATAATTACTCTTTTTACTCCAGGCCATAAAGGCAATTAAATTAATAATAGGTATAAATGAAATTAGAATAATACCGACCCATTTTTTGGGCTTAATTTCATCTGCCAGTACCTTAATCGGCTTGGGGATTGTTGGCTGTTTCATACCTGCCTTCGGGTTAGAAGGCATGTAAGGATTATATTTATACTCTCCCACAACGGGCGTTTTTGAGTGCTTATTCTTTTTCATGCTTTCTCCTTTGAGGAAGATATACTATATAATAACATTTGGACATTATTGATGCAATTACTCGAGTCGTTTATCCTTTCCGATTAATTATCCCCTTTTATTTCAAAACATAAACCATAGCTTCATAGGGTCTTAGTACCAGCGATTGAAGCAACGGACGATCGTAGCCATAGTTGTGAAGTGCCAGCTCGCATGATAAATAGGCAGCATCTAGAGGGGCGCGGAAATTGACTTCAGTATTTTTAAAGTTGCAAACCACAAACAACCTTTCTCCATGATACCATCTCTCATAACACAGTATCTCCTTGTTGCCAGGATCATTTTCCTTAAATGAGCCTTTAATAATGGTCTCATTCCCTTTGCGAAAAGCAATAAGCTTCTTGTAGAAGTTAAGTATTGAACTTGGATTTTCTTTGTCTTTTTCAACATTAATCTCTGTAAAATTAGGGTTTACCTTTATCCATGGTTCTGAGGAAGAAAATCCTGCATTTTCAGAAGCGTTCCATTGCATGGGGGTCCTTGCATTATCTCTGCTAACCCTGCTAAGAAGTTTCATTGCAGTTTTTTCAAAAATCTTATCAAGAGGGTTCAGCATTTTTCGGATATTTTGGACTACAACATCCTTGCATTCATCATAACTTCTAAAGGGATAATTAGTCATTCCGATTTCCTCTCCCTGATACATGAAAGGAGTTCCTTGTTGCATAAATATTGCTATTGCAAGCATCTTCGCTGCTTCTTCGCGGTGACCCTCAAAGCCAGGAGTATAGGAGTTTAGCGACCTTGGTTGGTCATGGTTTTCTAGATATAGAGCATTCCAGCCCTTTTGCATTAATCCGAACTGCCAACGTGAAAAGACTTTCTGGATTCTTCTAAGGTCAAACTTCTTGGGTAAAATGTGCATCCAGAAATTAGATTCGTAATGTTCAAACTGAAAAGCACAGTCCATTTCCTCTCTGTCTTCGGCAGTGTAAAGTAGGGCTTGATCGATAGTGACTCCGGCTGCTTCTCCAACAATCATAGTATCGTATTTGGACCAGGATTCTCTATTTACTTGCTTAAGATATTCATGGATATTGGGGCCATGGGTAAAGTGTTCATCCCCTCTTACCACAAGATTGAATTTACCATCTGGGAGTCCAGCCGCTTTACTAATATATGTTATGACATCGCACCTAAAACCATCTACCCCAAGATTAAACCAATAGTTGCATATATCTATTACTTCCTGACGGACTTTGAGGTTATCCCAGTTTAAATCAGGCTGTTTTTTTGTAAATAGGTGCAGATACCATTCTTCAGTGGTAGCATCATATTCCCAAGCTGAACCACCAAACCGTGAAGTCCAGTTATTAGGGGGCTTCTTTCCATTCTTCCCTTTGCCCTTTCTCCAAATATAGTAATCACGGTAAGGGTTATCTTTACTTTGTCTGCTTTCCTTAAACCATTGATGTTCGTCAGAAGTATGGTTGACAACCAGATCCATAATCAGTTTAATTCCGCGATCATGCATTCCTTTAATCATATTTTTCCAATCATCCAAAGTTCCGAACTCATCCATGATATCTCTATAATCGGAAATATCATAACCATTATCATCATTCGGAGACTTGTAGCAGGGAGAAAGCCATACTGCATCTACTCCCAAGTCTTTTAAGTGATCAAGTTTGGAAATTATACCCGGTATATCTCCTATTCCATCTCCGTTGCTGTCAGAAAAACTTCTTGGATATATTTGGTAGACAAATGCATCTTTGTACCACCTAGTTTTTTTCTGTTCAGACATAAAAATACCTCCATAAACTAATGAGTTCATAAAAAAGATTACACTAAAAGAGAGGGGTTTTCAATATGAAAAAAGTAAAATGAACCGGTAACAAGAGATATATCGCTAAAAGAAAAAACAATTCAGAAGCTTTTTCTATACTGTTTTATTAATAAAAAAGCACATAAATACAACTCTCGCTATATTTACATGCGAACAATAATATAAATCATAATGTAATAAAAGAAAGAATAAATGCCCGATTATTCGGGCAAAGATTAGATTATAGATCTAATTTATTGAGAATGTCTCTAAGTTCTTTTCCCTCTTCCTTGCTTAAAGTGATTCCCTTTCCCATCCTTGAGTGATCGGGGGACCATTCGCGCAGATCCAATCTTTCTTCTCTTCCGTTCCAGCAAATTAGATTCAGTTCTTTTGTCCAGCCTCTCTTTGATTTACTGAGAACACCACAAGAATTAGTAATATCATACTTAAGTTCAGTTTCAGTTGGCATATCGAATCCCTCCACAGAATAATTATGCGCTTTCAACACATATATATATATATTAGTATAAACGCGCGCGCGGGTCAATAGGTAATATTTCGCAGAGGAGAAAATAATGGGACTTCCGACAAATTGTTGAGTAGCTTTCTATATAAAATTGCAGAATAATAGTTCTTGAGGGAAGGGAAAAATGATGTTTGATCCTTGAAAAAACTATGTCCGGGCAAGTGAGAGATTCTCAGAAGACAAAATTAGAGAGAGTTTTCTTGTTATCCGAATGTATTAGAAGATCCTTCCCAGGCAAGAGAGCGATTCTCGGAAAAAATTTAGAGAGAATTACCTTGTTATCCGAATGAATGAGAAGATCATTTCTGGACAACGGAGCGTGCCTCAAAAAATTAGAGACTTTACTTTTTATCCGAATTTATGAGAAGATCCTTTTCGGGCAACGGAACGTGCCTCAAAAAAAATGAGAGACTTTACTTTTTATCCGAATGTATGCGAAGATCCTTTCCGTTAAGTTCTATTACCTTGGCGCAAGAAATGTTTGACATCCGGCTATGGACCCTTACTCCATATCTATCGTGAATAGAGTCCATCATAAGATTGGTAGTAATTAGGGTGTATTTGTTTTCACGATAGCAAAGAAGCTGATAAAGATAGCCTGGCAGAAAATCTCCTCTGATCTCTTCTGTGCCTAAATCATCAATTATCAGAAGGTCTACATCATTAATTTCATCAAGAATGTAGGGTTTTTCCGACTCATAAGCAAAATGATATTTAGAAAAAATATCTGCAAGTTTAAAAGAGGGTAGAAGAAGAGAAGTAAATCCCTTATCCATAATAGCATTTGCTACGACCGATGCAGCAAAGGTTTTACCGCAACCAACCGTTCCGAGGAGGGTAATAATATGGGACTTATGCGCCTCTGGGAAAGCAGTAACGAATTTATTCAAGAGACTATAAGCAGCAGTAAGACTACGCTTATTTTCATCTGGGAGGGAGTCTACGGACACATCAGAAAAAGAACATTTATCGGTAGTAAAAAAGTTTCCACTTTCTTTTAATAATCTATATTTCTCCTTCTTTAAACAGATGCATTCTTGGCCATTAATATATCCAGTATCTTTACAAGTCATGCAAAAGTACCTGGGATTCAATTCTTCACTTGTGTGGCCAAGCTCAATTATCCTATTAGACATTTGCTCGTTTATTTGAATCAATTCTCTATTTAAGGAATCCTTTTCGGGCGATTCGGAATACATTTTTGCTAGTTTTATCCAAAGTTCAATTTGTCTGGACTCAAGCTGGAAAAAGATGGGGTCAGTTCTAAGCTCATCAAGAAGGGAGCTCGCGATATATTCTGCACGTCTCTTCCGTTCTGCGATATTTAGTTTTGCCTGACGGTCAAAGTTCATTTTTCCCTCATTGTTTTCATCTTTTTTTTGTAATTTTATATAAATAAAGAAGCCTTTGTATGGATGATTATTCTGGTAAATTCGAGCTAATTAGGTAGGTTACATTTCCTCATTATCTATGTCGATATCCTCAATGTTACGGATTATTGCATTGGCTTCGGGCTTTGAAAGTGCTCCGATTACATCCGAATTGACCTTATTGTGCTTAGCATTCGGAAGAGAAAGTCCTTCCAAGTAGGATTTTATTTGTTCGATAGAAAAGGCTTGCCGGTTTTTAAGAGTAGAGAGGTGTTTGCTGAGAAAGGCCATAGGAAATGTCATACCTTTAGCAAAGCCAGCTGCAAAAAGAATTGATTCATGGTCAAACCCCCAGTCGAGGAAAATCTTGTATGAATTTCTGTCTGACCTTGTTACAAAGTTTATTATATCGTGATTATTTGTAATTGATAAGACTTCCATTACACATTTGTCAATAGCAGTTTCTTTTGAAATGAAAGAGGAAATACTCTCATTTGTGAGGAGCCCTTCTTTATGGAAGCGGGTCATCAGATCATCCATATTGCTTAGCTCTTTTACTCCACGAAGATAGCAGAATCTGGCAATAGTTTCTATTGCATCCATGTCAAATCCTTTTGACATCCAAGGATCGATATAAAAACGAACGACATTTTCGTATTTTGAAAATGTCCCGAGGTGATCGACAACTTTTTTTGCTAAATCCAGTTTATCGTTTTCAGCTGAGATATACTCTTTTACCTCTTCCAGAGTGATTGCTTTTGCCTGATGCATGTCCTCCATCAGCTGTATTAACCGGGATTTTCCGCCTTTTTTCTTGCACTCCTTCGCCGCGAACAGAATTGATTCCATAGAAAAAGAATATTCCCTTGTCCACTTATATTGCAATTCTCTCATCTCAAGGTCTGCTTCTGATCCAACTCTTCCAAGAGAAGAAAGAACATTTGCTGCTTCATCTTTTTTAGAGTCGACCTGGTCAAGATATCTTGAAATAGCATCTTCCGTAAGAAGTCCCTTTGTAAAGAAGTTTTGTGCCATGGATATTATTCCCGAATATTTTAAAGAGCCATTTTCTTGTTCGTAATACTTCATGATTAATATGGTGGCAGCTGGTTCTAAACGCTTACTTTTAATAAACTCAAACAGATTTGACATCTGATCAACCGAGAATGAAGCGTTAGGCCAAATAGAATATATTTGAGTAGTGAAGCTCTGAAGTTCACGGGTTTCATATCGAACAGTTTTTGAAAGTGGAACCTTTACATATTGGTACATAATTTCGTAGGGTTCTTCTGCGTTTTTGATAGAAACCAATCCTTTTTGATCCCAATAAGAATATGCTTCCATAATTCTTTTCTCATCTAGTCTTAAAGCATATGCCATGGATGAGATATTATTGTCATATTCAGCCATATTATTTGCAGCAAAAAGGCCGTAAAGATACACTTTTACGTCAATTGGGTCGGCTTCTGGAAGGTAGTTTATAAAAAACGCATTATCTACCTGAGTGTACCCCTCTTTCAAATATTCTTTTGAAACTGTGCAAAAACCCATTTAATACTCCTCGCGCACATACTATAAATATATAATGTTGCAAACATACGTCTCAAGTTGTATAATTAAAAATAATGTTCATTGGGGTTTGAGGCGTGGTTTTCCCCTTTTGTTAGGGGGTGCATATTTCAATATAGCACAAATTTTCCTTCAATGCCACTATTAGAAATCACGCAATGAATTGAATAAAAAATCACGTATATAAACTGCAAAATAATGCAAAAAAAGATAAAGATACTATGAGTTCGGAGGGAATATGAGACTCATCAATTTGAAATTCAGGGGAATATCTGAGGCAGAAGAGAACTTTGATTTTAGCAACAAAGCCCAAGGTCTTATCGCCATTGACGGAGGAGATGAGGGGAAAATCAAAACGGCCTTATCATTTGCCTTTTATGGAGATGAGGACGCAACAAAATTCATCCTCCCTTTCATAGTCGAAATGCGCTTTGTTTTGGGATACGATGAGTACTATATTTATCGAAAATTAACAAGGACCGTAGAGGGAAATCCATTGGAAGAGGTTAAACTGACTAACTTCAAGGGTGAGCCTGTATGCGATCAAACAAAAGAAGGGGTCAACACTTATCTTGCTGAAAAAATTGGGTTGTCTAAGAATGCCTTTGACACCTTGATTCTTATTGACAGAAATATTTCTTTAAAATTAGCAAAGGACACTTTGACAAGGGAGACTTTTGTCGCAGATGGGTTAGGTGCCTTGGCTACCTCAACTAAAGTACTTGAGATGCTTGAGAGCCTGACTTCAGAGGAAAAGATTTTGTCTAAATCTCTTGATAAACTGGATGCTGTCTCGAAAAATGAAATAGATTCTCTTGAGGCCGTAGTAGACCATGATAAGTCTAATCTAGAAGAGATTCGTACAAGAATGGCAAAGTTAAACGATGAGCTTCAGCTTGCATCTAAATACAAGGGTGAAATGGATCTTTTGTATGATGCTTCTGCAAAACTAGAGACACTAAATGAGAAAAAACCAGAGATGGAGGCCCTTGCCAATAGACTAGCAAAGAGCAAAGAGGCAAAGGATATCTCAAATGTATTCAGCGCATATGGAGAAATTCTTGGAAGACTGGACGAGGAAGGAATTAATCTTGACGCTTTAAAAGAAAAAATAGCAGTTTTAGATGAAAAAATAGCTAAAGGAGAGAAGAGCTTACTTAGCCTTGGAGATAAATTTGCGGATCTTGTTTTAACTGGAGAGGAATTACAGAAGGCGCTTCTAGGATTGATTACCGAAGGGAAAAATAGTCCGGACAAGCTAAAAGTTGATGAGATGCTTTTGAGCTACTACAAAGAAATTGACGAAAAAGCTAAAGCGTTAATAACAGAAAGCAATAAATTATCGGATGAAGCAGTCTCATTAACAACTTTGAATGATCATCTTGTACAAAAGAAACGAGAAATCAGAGACCCTTCCGATTACAAGCAAGCGGTTCAAGAGGGAGCAATAATAGAAGGAAGAATAAAGATTGTCGAGGAAAGCATTCAAGCCGCACAAGACAGAAAAGAAGCCTTGATTGTTGATCGGGCTGGGATGGTTGAACAGGTCCAAAAAATTGACAAGTTTACGGCAGGAAGTGAGGAAGAACTATCCACACTAGATAAAGAAATAAAGGGAAAATATAAATCTCTACAAGAAGCGGTTAATGCCGATGTCTTTTACAAACAAAGAATATATAGCAAACATCTCCTGGTTTCAAGAAACGAGGTTGAACTCGATGCTGTAAATCAAAAGATAGAATCAGTCAAAGGTGCAAACGAAGGATACAAACAGAAATTATCAGTTCTTAATGACAGAAAAGCAGCAATTGTTAAACACAGGGCAAGACTCCAAGAGAAGTTGATTCTTTTAAATGAGAAAATGCTGGAGTACATGAGTGAGAACAGACTACGCGATGTCAGTGAAAAGGTGGAATATGGTAGCCACTGCCCGATATGCGATGGATTTGTTTCTGTGAAGAAGCCATTACCCCTGAAGGATACAAAAGCCTTGGATAATCAAATAGTTGCAGTTGGAAAAGATATTGATAAGGATGAGCAAGCCCTTATGGAGGCAGAGGCAGCTATTGGTCAGTATGATGCGGCCGTTACTATGGGAGCCCAATATATGCTCGCTCTTATTGAAACTAGGGACAGCAAACAAGAATTCATAGACAATATTTTGAAGGAATACAATGTTTCTTCTATAGAAGAGCTTTTTGAAAAGACAAACCAAGCGATTGAGAAGAGCAAGCTTTTACAGCAAAGGGTGGATAGATATAAGGAACTCGAAAAAGAGTACCAAAAGCAAACTGAAGCCCGCAAGATACTGGAGGCAAGTCTGAAAGTTATCGACACAGAAAAAATTCCTGTGGAAGATAATATTATCAAATCTCTAAGTCAAGAAGTCGCTGATATGAAAACAAAGTACGTAAAATTTAAGAAGTTTTATGGAAATGAATCTGCTACTGATTTGCTGAGGAAAGTGGAAGTATTAGATAAAGAATATGAAGCTTTAGAAAAGGAATTTGAAACAAGATACGAGAGGTTGTCAGCAATTGCAAAAGACAAAGATAATCTTTTTGTGGAAGCGAATAAGTATGCAAACAGAAGCGTACCGTTAAAAATTGAGGATAAAGAATATTCAAGGGAAGAAGTAACCATTAAGGCTTTCTCGGAATATATGACCGCGATTATCGCTGAAATTGACAATAACAAACAGAAAAAGGAAAAGTTGAAGATTCAAATCTCTGCAGTCAAGAAAGTCGCAGAGATGGCCAAAGAGGAAAGAGCTGCTCTAAAGGAGAAAGCCCTTACTTTAGAGGCTACAATTAATGCAACTAGGGATACTTCGAAAACTATTTATGCAGATTATGAAGAAAGATTTGCCTCCCTAGGAGTCAAAGGAAAGATGGATTTAGATCGTCTGATTATGGGTGACTTAGAGGCGGAAAAAGCCGCGGATAAACTTGTAAAATTCGACGAAGAACTTGCTGCTGCAAAAGAAGCGGTCAGGGTCTATCAAGAAGGCTCGAAAAACAACGCTGTCTATTTTGAGACCTCAAATATGAATACAATGGAACTCGCTGAGCTGAAGGAAAGGGAAGAGAAAGCGATTATCAGCCTCGGAGATAGTATGAGCAAGAAGAAGAATCTATCTGATAGATATGATGAAATCAGCAGATTGAATAAAATGCTTGCAACAGTTCAGAGCCGTATAAAAGGGATTAAAGATTTAGAGCCGGCTATAAAAGAGGGCGCAATTATTGCCAAGGATTTTGCTGAACTAATTTATGAAAAGACTAACTCAATAGTGAGAACAATTTCTAGCGGAAGATATAAGGTTGAGAAAGGAGCGGAAGGTTCAGTTCTATTAGCTCTATTTGAAAAAGGTAAGGTCAGAACAGAGAACCTTACCAGAGAAGAAAAGATGTTACTTCCTTTAAGTCTTTCTGCAGCCTACAACGAAGCGATGATATCCCTTTTAGGTGGAGAGATAGTGCCAATACTGAAGGTTGCTACAGCAGAGTGCGATAAGGCATCGTTAGCTCCTCTTTATGAGTACAGCAAGTCTAGAGACTTGATAGTTGTGACGGAAGATGAAAACGCATATTTCAGAGCAATAAGTAAATTATAGGAATCTAGAAAACAAGAAAGGATTTGAATACTTAATACAAACTAGTATTTGGGGGTATAATCAAGAGGGATTAAGCTGCAAAGCAGCCAGAATAAAAGGCATAAGGGGAAAAGGGGTATCGTGAGGGGATGACTGAAGTCCTAAGAGTAGAAAATCTATACAAGACCTATGGATATAAAAGAGGATATCTTATAAAGGCCGTTGACAACGTTTCTTTCTCGGTAAATTCGGGAGAAGTTGTCGGTTTTTTGGGGCCTAATGGAGCAGGAAAAAGTACAACTATAAAAATGATTGTTGGACTGGCTTCTCCTGAATCGGGAGATATTTTTATCATGGGCCAAGACATAAAAAAAGACCGAGAGGCCGCGATGAAGCATGTCGGCGGGGTAATCGAAAATCCCGATTTGTATAAGGAATGGTCTGCGTATGACAACCTTATGTATTTAAAATCTTTAAGTGTCTCTAAAGAAGATATGAAACTATCTTATAAACAGAGAATGGAAAAAAGAAAAGCAGAAGTAATTGATATTCTTAAGGTCGTGGGTCTTGATACAAGAATGAAAGATAAATTGGGACACTATTCTTTAGGAATGAAGCAAAGAGTGGGAATAGCCCAGGCGATAATGGATAAGCCTTCTCTTCTGATTTTGGATGAACCTGCCAATGGACTAGACCCAGCCGGGATTAAAGAGATTCGTGATATGCTAAGGCGTTGTGCAGCAGATCTTAATATGGGTATTTTAGTCAGTTCTCATCAGCTTGCTGAGATGGAATTGATGTGCGACAGGTTTCTTATTATTGATAAGGGAAAGATAATATCTGAAAGAAACACTTCCGATTTACACAATGGGATTCAAACAGAAGGACAAAAGAGGAGTATATCAGTAAGGGTAGATAGAATTAAGGAAGCCAAAGCCTTTTTAGAAGAACTACTTGGAATAGAGATAGAAGAATATGGAGATACTTTAAAATTAGTTACTGAAAAGGATATACCATTTATTAATAAACAACTAGTTCTAGCTGATTATAGCGTTTTTGGAATCGAGGCAGATAGGTCTAGTTTGGAAGATGAGTACCTGAAAGCAACCTCTTCTTCGAAAAAGAAGGGATGAAATTAAGAAAAATACTGTTAGATATTTAGGAGATATCTGTGTTCAATAATTTGTTTCTTGGAGAAATGAAAAAATCATTCGGAAAGGTCTTTCACTTGGTGTTTGGCTTGATTTTCATTTTGATTTTTGCCTTGATGACATTTTCTATTCATGAGATAAATGTACAAATCGATCTTTGGGATGATCCATCAGATCCTCCCCCAACAGAGGAAGGAGATACCTACACTGAGGAAGATGTAGATCTTATGATATTGATAACTGAAGCTCAGATAGAAACTCTTGAAAAGCAAAAAAACCTAACGGGTTTTAGTTGGTATCAAAGTAATTATGACCAAATATATCTAGCAAAAGCATCCTTAAGATACTATAACTACATTAAAGATAACGAATTGTACGGAATCCCTTTAGATTATCATGAGGGGATGGACTTTTCCGGGATCTTTATGTCTGGGGGGAAAGTAACGGCTGACGGATATATAGTTCAGATGCTTGCTATAATTTCTTCGATATTAATGATTTATGGGATAGTCATAGCCTCCGGATCTTTTTCAAAGGAATATAGAGAAGGCACAATCAAAATACTTTTTTTGAGACCAATTACTCGAACTAAACTACTTATTTCAAAGGCTTTGTCTGTTTTGACTTTATCTAGTATCGCATATGTAATAGGTTTTATTCTGACTGTTATTTTTGGATATTCTTTGTTCCCAACCGAATACAAGGATCTAATTTTTTCTTTTGGAGGGGGAGCGTTTAGCTTGCTTAGGAGTGATTTCCAGATTTTCATAGCATTCTTCGTTTACTATTTGGAAATGATGTCCATGGTTTTCATAGGGTTCTTTATGGGAACTATTCTAAGAAATAGGATATGGGGGATTGTTATCCCCATGCTTCTTTTGGGGATAGGTCAATTTTTAACTTTCACTGGTTTAGGAAGATTTTTTATTACCGATGCTCTTAACTTTTCTCAATACGTAGGGCTTCATCCAGTAGTCACTGCAGGGTCAAATATCTTTTTGAGTTTGGGAGTGTATCTGTTTTATATGGTTGGAATGGCGGTACTAACTTATCTGTCCGTAAATAAAAGAGATTTGGCGTAAAGAAGCAGTATATTTTTTTAAGTTATTAGAAAGATTGAATTTGGTTTTTGTCTTGATTAGTATCAATTGGTTTTAATTTGACCTGTTATTCTAGATTATTGTATATTTGATAAAATCATTGATAGAGGTTGACTCCTATGAAAAGAGGAACAAAATTTGTAGCCCGAACGGGGATTATTGCTGCACTGTATTTTATCCTTACGTTTGCAGTGGCTCCAATTGCATACGGGCCCCTTCAATTCAGAATAGGGGAAGCCTTAACTCTTCTCCCCCTCCTTTTTCCAGAGGCTATTTTAGGGCTGACCATAGGATGTCTGGGCGCAAATATACTCTCACCATTTTCTTGGGCTGATGTGGTATTTGGAACCCTAGCAACACTAGTTGCAGGTTGTATGACTTATTTTATAGGTTGGTTCTTTAGAAAAAAAGGGAAAACCATGGACGTTTCTGGAGATCAATTCATACGAAAAGAGAGAGATAAAAGGATGTTTTTTCAATGTCTTTTAGGATCTATTCCTCCGATATTTGTTAATGCTATAGCACTTCCATTAATGTGGCTAATTTTGGGCTCAGATAGTGCTTATTGGGTTAATTTTGGAATGCTCCTTGGAACTCAGACAGCTACAGTCTTGGTTCTTGGTACTCCTTTGACACTCGCTTTAGCCAGGGCAAAAATTTAGTATCGGTTTTTCTGTTTTTTTGCCTGTTTTTCATCAAAAATAGTGTTGAAAAATGGTCGTTAAGATTAATGCAATAGGTTTATCCAAATTTTTACTATTGACTTAAAAGTACTTATGTAATATAATCATCTAATTGTATGGGTCTGCTTGTAAAAAAGCTGGTCATATGCCTTAAACGGAGGATCATAATGGAAAAGAATATCCCGCTTACTCAGGAGTTTTTTGATAGACTTACAGAAAAACTTCAAAAAATGATGAATGAAGGGCGCACAAAAATTGAAAAAGAAATAAAGATTGCCAAGGAATATGGGGATCTTTCTGAGAATGCCGAGTATAGTGCCGCAAAGGATGCCCAACAACAACTTGAAATAGAAATTGCCACAATCTCTGATATTTTGCTGCAGGCTTATCCAATAGACTTCAGTTTGGTTTCGACAAAAAAGGTTTCAGTTGGAAACCTAGTAACCATCTACGATTATGAATTTGATGAAGAAGTAACTTACAGAATAGTAAGCAGTGTTGAAGCAAGTACCGCTGAAAACAAAATTAGTGTAGACAGTCCATTAGGCAAAGCTCTTTTAGAACATAAGAAAGGAGAGGATGTACTCTTTAAAACACCCGGCGGCGATGTGAAAGTCAAAATAATTAGTATTTCGAAATAGATCAGATTGGAAAAGATAGATACCGACGCCGAAAGCGTCGGTTTTTTTATTCTTATTTGTATGTATTCGCACTAGATATTTTGCTGGGCCAGGCCAAAAGATAAGGAAGAAAAAATCCCTAGATCACTGATATGAATTGTTTTTTGCATGAGTGGCTTTGAAAATCGAATAAGAAAAATATAATGCACAAAAGATATATTTCATATATAATATATTAAATTTATTGTTAGGTTCCCTAGGGACAATGCAAAAATCGGAGGAAAAAATGGACATAATTGAGAATAATGCATCGGAAGAGGTATTAGACATTAATGAGCAGATTGCCGTAAGGATGCAAAAACTCGCTGAGTTAAAGGCATCAGGGCAAGACCCCTTTGCGGAAATACGTTTCGACAGGGATGCCGAAGCAAAAGAGATACTCGCAGATTTTCCTAAATTCGAAGGAAAAATGGTTAGTATTGCTGGAAGGGTCATGTCTAAGAGAATCATGGGAAAAGCCAGCTTTTGCCATATCTACGATGGAAGCGCATCAATTCAGCTATATTTTAGAATAGATGCTCTTGGAGAAGAGAATTACGGAGAGTTTAAAAAACTGGATATAGGAGACATTATTGGACTTTCAGGGGAAGTATTTTTAACCCACAAGGGAGAGATATCTGTAAAAGTATCCTCATACATACTTCTCGCAAAAGCTCTTAGACCCCTTCCAGAAAAATTCCATGGACTAACAAATCCCGATTTAAGATATAGACAAAGATACGTTGATTTGATAGTAAACCCCGAAGTAAAGGATGCATTTATTAAGAGGTCACAAATTCTTCTTTCGATAAGGGAGTACCTCAATGAGAAGGGATATATAGAGGTTGAAACGCCGATATTAAATACTATTTTGGGTGGGGCTAATGCAAGGCCTTTCATTACTCATCATAACACTCTGGATATAGACATGTATCTGAGAATAGCTCCCGAGCTTTATCTAAAGAGACTTATCGTGGGAGGATTTTCCAAGGTTTATGAAATAGGCAGATTATTTAGGAATGAGGGAATGGATACCAAGCATAATCCGGAGTTTACCACAATTGAACTGTACGAAGCATATACTGATTACAATGATATGATGGATATAACTGAAGGTATGTTTAAATATTGTGCTAGAAAGATACAGGGAACAGAAAAAATTACATATCAGGGAGTAGAAATCAATCTTTCCTCTCCTTGGGAAAGAATTACTATGGTTGACTGCGTAAAAAAACACACAGGGCTGGATTTTAATTCAGAGAATTTGGAGGACATTATCTCGAAAGCAAGAAAAATGGGTGTGGACTTACCAAAGGATGCCTCCTGGGGAAAAGCGCTATATGAAACTTTTGACCAACTTGTTGAAGAAAAACTTGTTCAACCAACTTTTGTTATTGATTATCCAGTGGAGATAAGCCCTCTTGCTAAAAAGAGAAAGGATGATCCAAGACTCGTTGAGAGATTTGAAGTATTCATAACGGCGAGAGAGATGGGAAATGCTTTTTCAGAGTTAAACGATCCTGTCGATCAAAGAGAAAGGTTTATGGACCAGGTTAAGGAGAGAGAAAAGGGAGATGAAGAGGCGCAAATGATGGATGAAGACTACGTAACAGCTCTCGAATATGGACTTCCTCCAACAGGAGGTCTAGGAATAGGAATAGATAGAATGGTAATGTTGCTTACAGATTCTCCTTCCATAAGGGACGTTTTGCTATTCCCAACCATGAAACCGATAAGCAAATAGCTATTAAAACAATTAAAGATAATTCGCGTTAATTTGAAAAGCTAAGAAGATCTTCAAAAATACGGTATCTTACTGCCGAAAAAAGAGAGTAAGACGGGTAAGCTTAAAAACCCCGATACAAAGAGGAACAATGAATACTCCTATAAACGATGCAGTAAAGGAACATTTGTCTCATATTTCCTACCATACCCCGTCAAATGATGGGTCTGGAATGGGACTGTTGACTGACAACTATGATGTAACCGAACTATCATACACAGATAATATCATCTATCGCAGGGGCATTATTGCCGAGAGCGAGGCTGAGGTTGCAAAGGTCTTTGGAAGCGACAATGTTTTGTTTTCCACTGCAGGATCTACCACACTTATTAACATTGCGATGCATGCATTGTCAGATGATGAACCTTTCCTGGTTTACGAAAACGCACATGGCTCAGTTTTCAATTCCATGAGGATGATGGGAGTTAAGGCATACGTATCAAGAGGCATGGATATTATTGAAGCGATAAAAGAGACTGGGGCAAAAAGAGTCGTTGTTACTAGCCCAAACTACTTTGGAAAGATGGTTCCAGCAGATACTTTTGATAGAATAAAGAATGAAACTGATGCAAAAGTTATGTGGGATTGCGCCCATGGTTCCCACTTCAGATTTAGTAATCTTTTCCCTAAATGGGATCCAAGTTGTGCAGATATAGTTATCCATTCATTGCATAAAACGGCGCCCACAATGACGAGCGGAGCTATAATGCATGTTTCTAACAGGTATATTGAAAGGGCTAAGACCTGGTTCTCTATGATACATACAACTTCCCCATCATACCCCATCTTAATGAGCATTGAAACAGGGGTAAAATTTCTTCTTGAGAATGGACAGAAAGTATATGAGAAAGCTGTCGCGGACGTAAAAGCTTTCGAAGACTCCATGAAAAATACAGCATTTCATGTCTATACTAATGACGATCCTACTAGAGTATCTATTGAGAGCGCATTTGAAGGAAGCTTGGTTTCCTCTTATCTGGAACAAAAAGGTATTTATCCTGAAATGACATACGGAAACAGAGTAGTTCTGATTGTAAATGCGTTTAACTCTGATAAACTAAGCTTGGTTGCGAAATATCTTTCAGAGCTGGAATTTGACATGTTATCAGAGGATTATCAGAATGAAGTTAAGAAGAAGAAAATCAGACGTTCAGGATTAAAGGCCGGGAAGGATTTTGTGGGAATTAAGGAACTCACATTCTATCGTAATTTTGACAAAGTTGAACTCGATGATACTGTAGGCCGAATTGCGTACAAAGAGGTTGGTTTATATCCCCCAGGAGTACCGGACATTTACTCGGGAGACTTGATTTCTGCTGAGGATCTTTCATATCTGAAAGAGCATATGGATTCGATTTTCGGATTGCTTGATGGAAAGATGCTTGTAGCAGCAGAATAGAAAGAAAGAGGGCTCGAAAGCCCTTTTTTTATACCAAAAACCAGGGTATTTTCCTCCCTTACTTGTAAACAACGGGGCTGTATGATAAAATTATACGGTTGCGATTAGATGAAACTGTGAGGTTACTATGAGAGGAAAATTCATTACTCTTGAGGGATGCGAAGGCGTAGGAAAATCTACCCAATTAAATATGCTAAAAGATTATCTGGAAATGACTGGGCAACCGGCTATTTTTACCAGAGAACCCGGAGGAACTCCTGAGGCAGAGGCTATCAGAAAAATTATTCTGGATATTGATCTCTGTGTTTCTCCTAGAGTTGAGGCCCTTTTATTTGCTGCCGCAAGAGTAAGTCATATCGATAATTTACTGTTACCCTCAATAAATGAAGGAAAACTTGTAATTTCGGATAGGTATTTGGATAGTTCATTTGCTTATCAAGGAGTAGCAAGGGAGTTAGGCATCGACTACGTTAAGGAAATAAACAAGTATGCAATTGAGAACTGTTTACCCGATTGCACTGTTTTTATAGATATGGACCCCGAGTTTTCCTGGAGAAGACAGAAAGGTTCGGTTATATCTGGGGACAGAATGGAAAATGAAAGCATCTTATTTCACAAAAAAGTATATTCAGGATATGATGCAGTTGCAAGATTATATCCTGAAAGAATTGTGAGAGTAATACCCGATATCGACAAAACCGTTACACACCAGAGAATTCTCGAAGCACTAAAATCCAGGGGAATGATCAACTGAGAATTACATACACATCAGGGAATTATTGAAGCACCTAAGTCCAGATGAATGATCATCTGATAAACAAACACCAACTGATACTTTATTGCTGTTTCAAAGGAAAAATATGATTTCTGAATTAATCAAAGAGAGTCAATTATTTAAATCTATCGTAAAAGACAGGTTAAGCAAAAGACTTTCTCATGCTTATTTAATCCTAGGAGAGGATACCGAAACGAGAAAGGCCTTTGTAAATGAGATTTCGCTCTACTTGATGTGCGAAAACGGTGGGTGTATGGAGTGCAAAACTTGCGCAAAGGTTATGGCTAGAACCCACTTTGACTTGATTTTTTTAAATGAAGATGGGAAATTAAAAACGGATGATCTTAACCAGCTTATTGACTATGTATATATTAAACCAGCGGAGGCTGAGTATAAGCTAGTTTTTATCGATAACGCGGATGGTCTAAGTGACAACATTCAAAATAAACTTCTAAAATTGTACGAAGAGCCCCCGGAAAGTGTAATAATCTTCATGCTTGCACGAGGGGAGGCCGGAATCCTCAGAACCATTAAGAGCAGAGCGAAGACTCAATATCTTCCTATTTTCTCTTCTAAGGAAATTTATCAAGAACTCTTGGAAGAAGGAGTGGAAGAAAACACTGCAAAGGCAGCTGCTATAATATCTGGAGGGCAGTTTGACAGGGCTTATCTGTTTTCAAATCAAGAGGGATATCTTGAGATGTACAATAGTTGTGTCGATTTATTGATGAACTTAAAAAAATCTCAGGATGTGACAGAATATATAGGAAGTAAGCTTTTTGAAAAGGATAAGATTGAGGTAACCTTAGACTATTTTCAGATAATTTTTAAGGATGTTTTAGTATATATTTCAAAAAGCAACTGTGAATATGCGACTATAGGAAGAGAATGTGATATAAAAGAAATAGCAGATGGATTTAACGAGGGCGGAGTCGCCCTTGCTATTCTATCAATAGTGAAGGCAAAAATGATGTTAAAAGCAAACGTCTCTAATCAGTCAGTAGCAGAGAGTTTGATGTTACAAATATTAGAGGATAAATATAAATCGAAAATATAACAGAGAGCGATTGCTCAAATTCATATATATTGAAATATAATCAATATAAAAGAAGAAGCGATTAATGGAGGACAAATGTCAGAGGTAATATCAGTAAAATTTAGGACTGCGCCAAAAGCATATTATTTTGATCCCAAAAATGAGGTTTTTCATATAGGAGATAACGTAATAGTGGAGACAATCAGGGGAATCGAGTTTGGAGAAGTAACAATGGGGAACAGGGAAGTTCCCGATTCAGAAATAGTCCAACCTTTAAAGCCTATTCAAAGAAAGGCAAACGAGAAGGATGTTCAACGAAATATTGAAAACATAGAATCAAGGAAGTGGCTGATACAGAAGGCTGAAGAAAAAGTAGCCGAGTGTAATCTTCAGATGAAGATTTCGGATGCAGAGTATACTTTCGACCGGAAGAAAACCATTGTATATTATACAGCCGATGGAAGAGTAGATTTCAGGGAGTTAGTAAGGAGACTTGCCGGAGCCATTGGCGGACGCATTGAAATGAGGCAGATTTATGAGAGAGAAGATATAAAAATGAAGGGGGCACTAGGGACTTGTGGTATTCCTTGTTGTTGCACTACCTTCCTGAGCGACTATGCCAAATCGTCAATAAAAATGGCGAAAAATCAAGGACTAGCTTTAAACCCCAGTTCTGTTAACGGATACTGTGGTAAACCGATGTGTTGTTTAAGATATGAGGATGATTTTTATCAAGAAGCTAACAGAAGGATGCCCAAATTTAAATCAAGGGTTATGACCCCCGATGGAGAGGGAGTGGTTTCAGGGTGTGATGTTATTAAAGAAAAGATTACAGTAAGATTCTTTAATGACGGTGTTTTCACCCATAAATCTTACCCGCTTGAAGAGATTTCCTTCCAAGGAAAAATCCAGGATCGTGATCCGCAAGAATCAAACACCCGGGGTTGTCCTTGTAAATGCGATGAAAGCAAAGAAGAAAATCTGGAAGATTTCTCAAAGGAAGAACTAACTGATTCTGAGGGAATGGAATTATCCGACAATTCTGTAATGGAAGATGATGCTCCGGAAACCGGGAGTGAAGAGTAGTTTATTCTTAAGAGGAGAGTTGTGCAGATAATGGTGTAAAAAGATGGATTAATGTGCTTGGATAGACAAAACCCACATTTAAGACACCGTAATCACATCTTTTATTAATTGAGTATATTGACACACTAGTGTCCAAGTGATAAAATAACCACTAGATGTAGTAAACATTAAATATTTGTGAAGGAGAGAATACTATGGCATATGTAATAGATCAAGATTCTTGTATACAGTGCGGAGAGTGCATGAACTCATGCCCAGTCGGAGCAATTTCTGAAGAAGATGGAAAATTTTCCATTAACCCCGATGAGTGCTTGAGTTGTGGAGTTTGTGCAGGAAGCTGCCCACAAGAAGCTATTTCTGAAGAGTAATTTATTTAAGAATAAGCAGAAATTAAGGCATCCCCAATTTTGGGGAATGCCTTTTTTTCTGTTAATTCTCAAAGTAAATGCAAAATTTAAGATAGTGCTAGATTTTTTGGCATAAATGCAAAAAAAAGGGTAAA
>MWEH01000106.1 GCA_002070965.1 Firmicutes bacterium ADurb.Bin080
AAGGATATAGTCCTTCTGCAAAGAAACAGAGATGTTAAACCTTTTGCTGAAGCCTTTGAAAGAAAAGGTATTCCATACGAGTCAATCGGAGGAGAGGATGCAATAGAAAAAGAGGATATCAATACGATAAATTGTATTCTCAGAACAATATCTAATCCTGAGCAAGACTTTCCTCTGACCTACCTGATGACATCTTTTTTTGGAAAATTTTCTCCTAGTGATTTATTATCACTTAGAACTCACAGAATTAAGGAAATTAATGAAAGCGAAACGCTTTCTGAAATAGAAAAGATACAAGAGGTAGAAAAAATTAAAAATGAAAATATATATCAAGCACTTAGCGGTGCGAAAGGCGAAATCGGGCAAAAAGCGAAGAGATTACTTGATATGATTGAGAAGTACAGAGATGAGTCTTATCTTACAGATGTAGCTTCGTTAATGATGAGGATTGCAACTGAGACAGGGTTTGACGCAGAAATGCTTTCAATGGGAGAGTCAAGAATATCATCATTCAACACCTTTGTTGAATTTTTAAGGGATAAGGAATTTAATAAAAATATCGAGGCATATCTGAGCTGGGTCGACAAAGACCTGGACATTGAAGCCAAACTTCCCGGGTCCGGATCAAACTGTGTAAGAATAAATACTATACACGGAAGTAAAGGATTGGAATATCCTATCGTATTTTTCACAAACAGTGATCAAGGATTTAAAAAAGGAAAGATAAATTCTAAGGATATCTTGATGGACAAGGACCTTGGCGTAGCCGCTAAGTATGTAGATATAAGGCTTAGAAAGCTAATTCAAACGCCCTCATATATTTCAATATCTGAAAGGTTGTCAGAAAGAGAAAAAGAGGAGCAAATGAGAATTCTCTATGTTGCTTTGACCAGAGCCATGAACCGGCTGATTGTTACCGGAGCCAAACCTCCCAAGAATTTTGACCCCAATGGTCGGGTGGAGGACATCTCAAAACTTAATTGCTTAATAGAATATGCATCTTCCCGTTACCCATCTTTTAGAGAGGAATATTATGACAACTACGAACCGGAAGAAGCAGCAGAAACAACGAAAGAAATAACTCTTCCTGAAATAAAAGAGGGAGAAAAAATATCCTTTCATAGTTATGAACATTTACCGGCAACAAAGATACATAATAAATATACTGTAACCGAGCTAGCATCAACATCAATGAGTATGATAGAGAAGAATGGCGCAGAAGAGGGAATATTACCCAATATGGTGCCTTATACGCCAGAACAAGGAACCTTTTATCACAAAATTCTTGAAAAAATAGATTTTTCTAGTACGACTGATGAGGAAATAAAAAACGAAATAGATAGACTGTATCTCGAAGGCATCCCAGGGGAAGGGGTGAAGAGAGAAGAAATAGATGATAGTATAATTATCAGAGCTCTGAATAACAAGCTGTTTAGAGATATGAAAGGGAAGGAGATCTTAAGAGAGCAGCCCTTTATGATGTATCTTCCGTATAATGAAGTAATTGAGGGAGGGACTTTTTCCGAGGAAAAAGTTATTGTTCAGGGAGTGATTGATCTTATGTCTGTGGAGGGGGAAGAAGTCACGCTGGTTGATTATAAGTATAGCAGAAGTACCCCTGATGCGATTAAACAAAGGTATTTTGAGCAAATGAGAGTTTATACCCTGGCAATAGAAAAAATACTTAAAAAAACTGTCCTCAGAAAAGTCATTTATTTATTGTCCCAGGATAAAGTTGTTGAGTTTTAGTACAATTCCTAGGCACAAAAATGCCCTAAAAAGAAGACATCAAATGCCTCTGTAATAAAAATAATTCAATAAACCAAGAAAAGTAGATAAAATTCTAGTTAGACTAAATTATTATTATATCAAGTCACACTTATTATGCCCGAAAAATAAGTGTGCTTTTATATTTTTAGTTCTTTATTGCGCGCACATTTATATTTAAAAAAAGGGTTGCAAAAGCCCCCTCTAAACTTTATAATGTAAACATATATACTTTGAGGAGAAGGTTATGGATGGTTTGAGAAATGCCCTAGACAGCGTACGTTCTATTTTGGTTAACGACCTGGACTTTTTGGGCTTGGGGGAAGGTATGGCTCCCGCTATTTACATAATCGCTCTTTGCAC
The DNA here is from genome assembly GCA_002070965.1 of Firmicutes bacterium ADurb.Bin080. Taxonomy (GTDB): domain Bacteria; phylum Bacillota; class Clostridia; order Christensenellales; family DTU072; genus MWEH01. The sequence continues at coordinate 2,131 of MWEH01000106.1, forward strand.
GGTTTTAATTTTGGTAGGTTTCATTATCGCCTTGATTTTTGCCGGTGCAGGGAAGATGAGTAAATTTAAGCAGAACCTCGATGATACTACGGCTTTTGTGAACGCAAACGGCATAGTGGATGAGGAAAATGTGGGCGGAGTTTATCAGCGGATCAAGACAATGCCTCGTTCGGTAAATGAGGGTTGGGGACACTTTATGGAGCAGCAGGCTGGAAAACCATCTGACTACATCTCCGAAAAGGAAGTCCTTGGAGCAAGAAAAGATAATCCCTCATATGCTGCGGGAAGCAAGTTTTTCAAAGTATTCAGTTCAATTATCATTCTCTTAGGTATAATAGCTGCAGCGATAGGTTGTGTAGACGCTTTGTATAACATTGCTGATGACTCAACTGCATTCGTAAAGTTTGCTCTTCCAGTCATTGGTACTATGGCGGCTCCATGGCTCATTTATGTCTTGTTAAACGCTATACTTTCAGGCGTTAACAAAGGTAAGTTTAATAAACTCCGTGCAAGTTTTATTTCTTTCCAGGATGCTTTGGATTCCAATGTCATCATATTCAATGAAGAACAGGATGAGTTCATCACTGAGAATATTGAAGAGATTAACGCAGCGATAGAGGATATTCTTGCGAACAAGCTTACAGATAGTGAAATATTAGAAATCGTCACAACACCTAAGATTGATGAGAGGTATGTTGTTGAAGAAGCAAAACTTCCTGAGATGGAAGTTAGCGAAGAAAAACCTGTAGTTGAGGAAGTAAAACCTGCCCAGACAACACAACAATCCCAGGTTGCTGAAGAGATTAATAAAGGAGAAAGGCTAGTCCAGCTAGTATTTATAGCCGATAAGGCGTCCAGAGATCCTAACGCAACAGCCGAACAACTTGAAGAACTTGTCATTTATCTGGAAACTGTAAGGACAAGCGGAGACTATGATGATCCCGAAGAACAATCAGTATTTGTGGATTGTTTGACAATGGTATCGGGAGCATATTTCTTAAGATTTGGCGAAGACCAGGCATAGGATTCCTAAAGGATAAAAATGGAAGACCCTCTAAGTAGGACAAAATTAATAGAATAAAATTAGGGCACCACGCCACTGGTGGTGCGCAAATGTTTCACGATAACTCTTAAAGGGATATGCGAAACATATCCCTTTTTAGTGAAAAACCGTTAGTGTTCGTGGGGTGGCAGATGATTCAGGTATTTGAAACAAATGGAAAGAACTTAGTTGAGATTGACAACGACTTTACTGGCGGGATTAATCTTAAAAATAAGTGGATACACCTCGAGAACCCCACCGATTTAGAAATTGAACTTATAGCTAGGGTTACCGGAGCTGACGAAGATAGAATTAAGGCCGCTTTGGACGAAGACGAAAGATCCCGTATTGAAACCGAGGAGGGAGAAACACTCGTCATTTTTGACCTTCCAGTCATCGAAGAAGGTTCTGATTACTATAGCTATACTACAGTCCCGGTTGGTGTGGTTTTAACCGAGGTTACGATTATCACAGTTTGTTTAAAAAGCAATTCCGTCATCAGAAATTTAATTAATCAAAGGGTTAAAAATCTGGACACATCGGATAGAAATCGTCTTCTCTACCAAATGATGTATTTAACCCATGTAAAGTTCTTACAGTACTTGAGACAGATAGACAAGTCCTACCAACGTATTCAGGGGGAGTTGCACAGATCAACTAAGAACAAAGAGCTCATACAGCTTCTTGATTTGGAAAACTCACTAGTGTATTTCTCCACTTCTTTGAGAGGGAATAATTTAGTTGTTGAAAGACTTGTAAGGCAGGCAGAGAAGAGGGAAAATGAGTACAATATTGAGCTACTAGAGGATGTACAAATAGAAAGCAAGCAAGCTCTTGATATGTGTAATATTTACAGAGATGTCTTGTCTGGAACAATGGATGCATATGCCTCTATTATTTCCAATAATTTGAATATCACAATGAAATTGTTGACCATTATTTCGGTAATTTTCTCTATACCTACGATTTTCGCCTCGTTCTGGGGAATGAACACAGGTGTTCCCTTCCAAGGTGAACTCTACGGATTCTTTATAGTTGTTGCTTTCAGTTTACTTGTGGCAGTGGGAGCATTCTTCCTTCTGAGAAGAAATGAGAGACTTCGTTTTTCAGTTCGAAAACCTAAGCCCGGGAAACTAAAAAGAGAGAGAAAATCCAAAAACCAAGAAGAATAAAGGGGATTTTAATCTTTCCGTTCCCATAGTTTTTTATACCTGTTTCGAAATATATTTAACACTGAAAAAACCCTTCCGTTTTTGGAAGGGTTTATTTGTTGGAATAAAAAGTATATTGGCTACTTTTGTTTATCTTTATTTCTGAGTACTACTCTTCGGATTTTACCGTTAGTTGTTCTCGGAAGTTCCTTGATAAACTCGACAATTCGAGGATACTTATAAGGCGCAGTATGAGATTTAACAAAATCCTGTATTTCTTTAACCATAGCGTCTGAGCCAGAATATCCTTTCTTCAAGACAACCGACGCTTTCACAATCTGACCTCTTTCAGGGTCGGGGACTCCAGTCACTGCGCACTCTAATACATAGGGTAATTTCATAACTACTGATTCAATCTCAAACGGGCCTATTCTGTAGCCACTAGATTTGATGACATCATCAACTCTTCCCACAAAATAATAATAACCTTCTTCATCCCGCCAAGCTTCATCACCAGTATGATATTTGCCATCATGCATGGTTCTCTTGGTGCCTTCAGGATCGTTATAATATTCGACTAGCAAGCCATAAGGCATTCCCTTACTTATGTCTATTACTATCTCCCCAACTTCCCCTGGTTTTGTAGAATTTCCCTCGCGGTCTATTAAATCAATCTGATATTGAGGGGTAGGTTTTCCCATCGAGCCTGGTTTAATTTCATGGCCCGGAAGATTAGCAATCATAACCGTTGTTTCTGTTTGTCCAAATCCTTCTCTTATCACTATGCCTGTCGCTTTTCTGAATCTTTCAGCGACATCTTGGTTCATGGCTTCACCCGCAGTAGTAGCTTTTTTCAGGCAGGATAAATCATAGTTCTCAAAACCGGCCAGATCAAAAAGCCTTAACATAGTGGGCGGTGCACAGAGAGAAGTAACGCCATATTTTTGGATTAGATCAAGAATGTCTGTCGCATCAAATCTATCAAAATCGTAGACAAAAACAGCAGCTTCAGATAACCATTGTCCGTACATTTTTCCCCAAACAGATTTCGCCCATCCGGTATCTGCAATAGTAAAATGAAGATCATCTTGACAGACATTGTGCCAGTATTTTGCAGTCACGAAATGGCCAAGGGTATATTTCTGAGTATGAGATACTATTTTGGGATACCCCGATGTTCCTGAGGAAAAATACATCAAAGCAATATCATCCACGGAAGAAGGAATTCTTTCGAGTTCGGAGGAATAAGATATCACCTCACTGTCAAAATCTAGCCATCCGCTAACCGGGGCTCCAACAGAGATCTTTTGATTGATTTGAGAACATTCTTTCAATGCACTATCACAGGTTTCAATTATATTTTTATCGTTTACAACGACACAGGCGGTAATACCAGCAGAATTAATACGGTATATATAATCTTCTTTCACCATCATGAATGTAGCAGGTATTCCTATAGCCCCTATCTTGTGTAGCGCGAGAAGAGCAGCCCAGAACTGGTGTCTTCGTTTCAAAACAAGCAGTACTTTGTCTCCTTTCTTTATCCCAATTTTAAGGAAAAAATTGGCAACCCTGTTACTGTATTCCGATAAGTCTTTAAATGTAAAAAATTTCTCTTCTTTTTGTTCAGAAATCCAGACCATTGCGAGTTTATCGGGAGATTTTTTTGCAAGTGCATCAACAACGTCATATGCAAAATTGTAATCAGGAGTAGGGTGGAAATCCAAACTGAGAACTCTTCCTTTGTCGTCAAGTTTAGGCGTAATAAAATTGTAATACAATTCCTTTTCGCCACATACAGCAGGGATATTTTCCGCAGACTCTATATCAAGTATTTCCGACATTTGAGAGGAGCTCTTTATGACCAAGGCAAGAAAGGTGCAATCTTCTCCTTCTGCGACCATTCCATGGGGCAAATTGGCATTATAGTAAACACTGTCTCCTTCATTTAATACTGTTTCATACTCACCGATTCTAACTCTTAGTTTTCCTTTCAATACAAAATCAACTTCTTGGTCATTGTGAACGGATACTTGAATTGGCTTGCCTTTTTCTGATGGATTATATGCAACGGTTACAACAAATGGTTCGGCAGCTTTATCTTTAAATTCGGATGCTAAATGAAGATACTTAAATCCCTTTCGCCTATTAAGTTCCATGCCATCGCCTTTTCTGGTAATTTGAAAGCCAGTAAGCTTAGGGGTTTCTCCAGATATAAGCTGGACGATATCCACTGAGAAACATTTAGCGAGTCTTTGTAGGAAATTGAAAGAAAAATCTGATTTTCCATCCTCCGCAGCAAGATAATCTTCAACCGATACTTTTGCAATTGTTGCAACTTCCTCGGGTTTCATTCCGAGAACTTCTCTTAAATACTTTATTCTTTGCGCTATTTTTTTAATTTCTGTCATTTGCCTAAAAAATTCGCCCCGCAAATATGCGGAGCGAAAGCTCCTTTATAATATTTGTTATTTATTTGATTTCATCTTCTTTCTTTTCTTCTTCTGAAGTAGTTTCGGGGAGGGCATCAGTTTCCTTTTCAATTGCTTCCTCACTCACACTCTCTGCTGCTTTGCTTTCCTCTACAGTAGTATCTTCAGTAACTTCCTCTGCTGCGTTGTTTTCCTCTACAGTAGTATCTTCAGTAACTTCCTCTGCAGCTTTGCTTTCCTCTACAGTAGTATCTTCGGTAATTTCCTCTACTGTTTGTTTTTCTTCCGCAGCTACTTCTTCAGCCTTTTCTTCGATGATCTTATCTTCCCAATCATTTTCTTCGGAAATGATTTCCTGAGCTTGCTCTGCGGGGGTTTCTTCAGGAATTTCTTCGGACGACTCTTCAGTTTCCTTTGCGATATCGGCCGCTTCAACTTCTTCAACCTTTTCTTCAATGTGCCCAGTCACTTTTGATGTTTGAACCTTTCCAGGAGCTGGCTTGTTGGATACGATAGTTGCTTTTAATGCTTCAACTTTAGCCTTTACATCTGCATCGTTTGGGACAAACTTGTTTTTCGAAGTTATAACTCGGAAGTTTATTGCAGAGAATTCAATACCGAATATCTCATCAAAAGTTTCAATGAGCAGGGCTCTAACATTGGTTATCACATCCATTGTCTTGTCGCTTCTGACTTTAACCTCTACATTCATGCTGATATTACCGCTAGCGTCTGAGTACAGAGTAACTTTGCGAATTTTGGCCTCTTCCATATTCTTCGTGATTCTTTTTGCAGTTTTCTTGACAACACCAACTGTCGCTTTTGTTGCGCTTTCTCTGTCTTTGAATAAAAGAACATCGGATAGTCTTTCATTATCTACAAAAGACGAATAGATGTTAAGTCCACTAAGAATCAGAAATGCGGACGATAAGATGATGACAAAAGCTTTAACAAGGGATGTATTAAAATCAGCTGCGATTGCCGGTTTAAACATTACTACCCAAACCAAAGCGATAAAGAGAATACTTACAACCGCAAGAGCAACACTAGTAATTTTTTCTAATAGTTTTTTCATGTTTTTACCTCCGAAGGTATAATTTATTAATTTTCTTTTATGCACATTTTAGAAATATGCTGTTTGACTACTTAATCCTATTGACCGAGATAATGTGTCTAGGCCGAGAATGTTTTTCTAGAGTTGTTTTTGAGTATCCAACACCCAAAGCCGATATTGGGGTGAATCCCTCAGGGAGCTCGAGTTTTTTCACTATTTCAGGATGTTTTTTTAGGGATGCGATACATGTCCAAAGATATATACTCCCGATATTTTGTTCTCTCGCAGCGAGAGCCATTGTCTGGATTATTGCTCCTACATTGCTGTACTCGATATCTGGCTTTTCAGCTAGTTTAGAGGACACAATTATTAAGGTTTTTGCTCCGTAAAGAGGAGCACGAGGCCGGGCGCTGGAATAATCTTCGGCAGTGGAAATCTCGTTTAATAATTCGGGATTTGTTACTACCGTCAGGTTTAGAGTATCGTATCTCGCTCTCCCTACGGGAGCAGCCATTCCGGCAAGCAGGATTTGATTGAGTTCCTCGGGCGAGATCTCTTCATCAGTAAAATCTCTGGTAGATACTCTTGAGAATATTGTTTCTAACATCTTTCCTTTTTCTCCTTATGCGCCGTTACATTATTAAAGAAATCATTTTGCGAAAATGAATTAATAGTTCATGTATTTGAGTTTTTTTGACAACTCAGCCATCTCTTTTTCCATACTTTCTTTGTAGATCTCTTTATTGTTTTCAAAAAGATTGTTACCTTCAGTATCAATAGAAATGATCAGAGGCCCGAATTCTTTTACTTCCATTACCCAGAATGCTTCCGGCATCCCAAGATCAAGCCACTCTGCATCGGTAATTTCAAGAACTTCGGCTGCAGCCACAACAGCACACCCTCCTGGGAATACTGCGTGAACAGCTTTGTTTTCAACACAACCTCTGACAGTTTTTTCTCCCATTCCACCCTTGCCAATAATTATCTTTGCGCCAGTAATTTCCATAAATTCTTTTTCAAATTTTTCCATTCTCATACTGGTGGTTGGCCCGATGGAAACCATTTCCCACTTGTCTCCAACTTTTTTCACGATAGGGCCAGCATGAAATACTGCTCCGCCTTTTAAGTCGGTCCGGGGGACAATTCCTGAAAGGACCCTTCTTTTGTGGCCTGTATCCCTACAAGTCACCAGAGTGCCATTTAAATACACAATATCACCTATTTTAAGTGATTTTACATCTTCGTCTGATATAGGAGTTGTAAGTATTTTATTGTTCATAGTGTAACCCCCTTATGATCGAGGAGAGTATAGTCCATGTTTTTATCAAAAGATATAGTTCCTCTTCTATGTGCCCAGCAACCAAAACTGACTGCTGCACCAAGTGCAGAGGGGTGGCGGGCCATATTTTCAATATTTACGCACATGACACCGGATTTTCCAGGTAAACCCTGCGCTCCGATTCCGATATTTCCAAGAGCTTTTTCAAGAGCTTCTTCCATTTCCGCGGCTTTAGGCTCGGGGTTTCTGGAACCGACTCTTCTCAAAGAGGCTTTCTTTGCTAGTTTTGCAGCAGATGCCACACAAGTTCCTATTCCCACTCCAATAACCAAGGGAGGGCAGGCATTTATGCCCCAGTTTACCATGGTATCAGCGACAAAAGCAGCGATTCCTTCGTATCCAGCAGAGGGCATCATGACGGTGGATCTTCCAGGAAGAGAACAACCTCCTCCAGCCATGTAAACATCCATTTCTAAATTGGAGGAATTCGGTACGATTTCGTAATCAATATATGGGACTTTTTTTCCAGTGTTTGTTCCGGTATTTTTTTCTACAAAGGTCTCGACTGCATTATGTCTTAGTGGTACCGTTTCAGTTGCTTCAAGAGTAGCTTTGTATAATAAATCACCTATTTCATCAATCAGTGGAAACTTGGTTCCCACTCTGACATAAAATTGAATGACTCCGGTATCTTGGCAAATCGGCCGGTCCAGAGATACTGCTTTATCCAGGTTTTCAAACATACTGTCATAAATTGCTTTAGACATAGCTACCGTTTCATTCTCTCGTAGTTCCTTCAACCTTTCAACAACATCGTCGGGAAGAACCTTGGCAACGAGATTGATAAACTTTACGGTGGTATCTAAAAATTTCTCCGTTGTATTCATCATCGCTCCTAACATAAAAAAGATTAATCTAAGGGGTTTCAATTTCATGAATTAAGGTGTAAATATGCAAATGTGTTATCCCCCAAGATAAATAAGATTATATCACATGCGCGCTAGCAATAACAAGAATAACCATTATTGCGCGCTTAACGAAGGTATGTATTTCGAGGATATTTTCTTTCTCGTAATAAAGCATCAGAAAACTGTATCTTGAACAAAGTACCCCTGAAATAGTATAATATTTGTAGTTGGTGACGGGGGTAGCATAAATGATTTCATATTATTTAACCGGAGTTGGCGCTCTATTTCTGATACTATTTCTAGTTTTCAGAGACAAAAATAGTAGCATTAAGGCTATAATTTTAAAAACATGCACCTCAGTGATGTTCATTGCAGTGGCATTTACTTCTCTGTATGAAAATCCTTGGGGAAACATAGACAAAGTCCTTATTCCATCAACTCTAATCATAGCAGGGCTGATTATGGGGCTAATTGGGGATATCGTCCTAGACTTTAAGATTTATTTAAAAGGGATATCCGATAAGTATCCTGCCGCAACAAAAGATAGCGAGCTCGTAACCTATATGGGCATGGGTGCTTTCGGTATAGGCCACATTTTCTTTATCGCAGGATGCGTTCAAAGATTTGTTCATAACAATCTGGATCTGATTTGGTCAGCTCTGGGCGCAGTTATATTTACAGCAATAGTTTTTGTCGTAAGCATAAAACTTTTGAAAATGAGATTCGGTAAATTTTTAGTCCCGGCGGCATCGTATTCGGTGTTACTTTGCTTCTTTACCGCCATTGCCGCGACCTGCATAGCGACAGACGGAGCTTTAAAATCCACTATTTTCTTACTCA
>MWEH01000107.1 GCA_002070965.1 Firmicutes bacterium ADurb.Bin080
AGGGGAGGCCTGTCCCTTTCTCCTTCTTCCCTCCTCCTAATTACTTCCCTCTCTAACTCCCTTTCCTCTTTATGCGATTGTGTAACAAATGTATTGTAATCCTACAACCATAGCCACATGCTATTGAAAGTATGAAGTCCACAAAATTATTAAGATTTTTTTCTAATCAATATAAGACCCAGCAGGTGTCCTTAATTGACAGTATTTCCTTGAAATGTTATTATCAATTCAATTTATTAATATTAATTTTTAGTTGAGGTATCATGGCCTTTCTCAATAATAATAAAAGTAAAGCAAACATTGTTATGCTGAAAAAATCTGTATTTGTACTCAATTCACTTGTTAGCAAGAATATACGAGCTCAATATCGCAACTCCACTTTAGGAGTTGTTTGGACTGTTCTAAACCCTCTGCTTAACATGCTTGTCATGGCGTTAGTTTTTGGCCAATTTTTTGGGAGGACGATGCCCAATACCGATTATCCTGTTTATGTTCTTGCCGGAAATACTGTTTTCGGACTTCTTAGAATGACCACAACGAGTGGTTTAACTTGCATGGTGGAAAACTACGATATGTTGACTAAAACCAGAATCCCTTACTATGTCTTCCCTGTCTCACACTTACTTTCTGCAGTAGTAAACTTTGGATTTTCCTTCATTGCTTTGCTAATTGTAATGCTCATCCGAATTCCAAACGGAGTGAAGTTTTATTGGACTATGCTTATGACAATTGTTCCGTTTTTGCCCGCCCTGATGCTTTTCTCTCTTGGAATAGCTTTAATTCTTGCTACTATGTATGTAAGATTTAGGGATATAAAGCATTTCTATGGAGTAATTTTGACATTGTGGACATATTTAACCCCTCTGTTTTATAACGATGCCATCCTATCCCCCAAAGTAAGATACGTAATGAACTTTAACCCAATGTATCATTACGTAAAGTATTTTAGAGATATTGTTCAATCAGGGATTGTTCCTTCCCTTGAAAGCCACTTCATAATATATGGTTGTGGAATTGCTGCATTAATTATTGGATTATTGGCTTTCGGTTCTCAAAAGAAAAAATTTATTATGTATATTTAAGGTATTTATGGAAGATATAATAGCTGAACTTCAAAATGATGACGATCTCATCCCTCCCAATAATTCGACAATCTTAAACGATTTATCTAATGATGTGGAAAAAGAGATACTTATTGACGTTAAGAATGTTTCCATGCTTTTTAGACTGCCGGCTGAAAAAATAGACAACCTAAAAGAGTATTTTATCAAATTTGTAAAAAGGAAGATCAAATACAAAGATTTTTGGGTTCTTAAAGATATTAATCTTCAAGTACGTAGAGGCGAGTCCCTCGCGTTAATAGGTCGAAATGGAGCTGGAAAGAGTACTCTCTTAAGACTAATTGCAGGAATCATGGAGCCAGCTAAAGGAGAAATATCTACAAAAGGTGTAATGGCTCCCTTGCTAAAGCTGGGTGCAGGATTTGATTCTAATGCCACTGGAAAAGAGAATATTTATCTCAACGGGGCTATTTTAGGCTTCAGCAAGAAGGAAATGGCTAAAAAATATGACAGCATTGTCGAATTCTCTGAACTAGGAGAATTCATGAATGTTCCTATCAAAAATTATTCTTCAGGAATGATGGCAAGACTGGGATTCTCAATTGCCGTAGACGTAAAACCAGATATCCTAATTGTAGATGAGATTTTAGCAGTAGGAGATGCTCCCTTCCAAAAAAAATGTAAGACACGTATTAAGCAGCTTCAAGATAGTGGCACAACTTTTATAGTGGTTTCACATAGTATGGAAACACTAAAGAGTTTATGCCAGAAGGCGATTTGGCTAAAAGACGGAAAAATCGAGTTAAGCGGAAGTGTCGGAGATGTATCTTCTGCATACACTAAGTACTGCAATGAATTATCTTTAGATAAATAATAGTTATTTTTCCCTATTTTATTTTAGCGGAGATCTAAATGGAACAACTAAAAAGAATCAAAGTGGCTCAAATCATTGGGAACTCAACTTGTGGAGGAGTCCCTAGTTTCGTAATGAATTACTTCAGGAATATCGATAGGGAAAAAGTTGATTTCTACTTTTACACCTACGGCCCTTCTGAGTTAGATGCGGAAATTCTTCAATTAGGTGGAAAAATTCTTCACATGCCCGATGTAAGAAATATTTTTAAATCAATACCTTTTCTAAAAAAATCTTTTTCACACTACAAGTTTGATATAGTTCATTCCCACATGACCACTCTTTCTCTATCTCCTCTTTTTGCGGCAATTCTTTCGAAGATAAAAATACGCATATGTCATGCTCATTCAACTACAAATCGTAAAGAGGGAACTTATATCATAAAGAATCTGTTAAAACACTTTTCAAAGCCCTTCGCTTCAAATCTTGCCGGCTGCAGCCACCTTTCTATGAATTGGCTGTTCGGTAAAAAAAAGGGGGCTTCTTCCGTTTTGATTCCCAATTCAATTGATCTATCCCTTTTTCTTAAAAATCCGCTTAGATCTATCGAACTAAAAAAGAATCTAAAAATTGAAAAAAATTTTGTTATCGGTAATATTGGAAGACTTGAAATCCAGAAAAACCATTTGTTTCTAATTGACTGTTTTCTTAAAACTCTTGAAACCCTCCCAAATGCGGTTTTAGTTTTAGTGGGTAAGGGCAAACAAGAGGATCTCATTCGTGAAAGAATTCTTTCATATAATATTGCTGATAAAGTAATTTTTCTTCCGGAAATCTCGGACATAGTAAGATATTATGAGATATTTGATATCTTTTGGTTACCTTCTTTGTATGAGGGACTCCCATTAGTCGGGGTGGAAGCCCAGGCAATGAATTTACCTTGTCTTTTTTCTGAAACAATCAGCAAGGAAGCTGACTTAACCGGTAATACTATTTTCCTCCCAATAAATAATCCTTCGATTTGGGCAGAAGCAACTCTGATGATTGCGCGAGAAAAACCAACTTATGACAATTTGCCAACGCTCAAAGCAAAAGGTTACGATATTAAGGATTCCGCGCCTAAACTTCTGGATTATTATAATTCGCTCTTATCAAATGGAAAAAATCCTAGATAATGAAAAATTCAAAAAGAAGCCTTTTTCAAGGCTATACTTTTATAGCAAAAAAAATAGTTATATACTGTATGTAATGAAAAACAATTAATTAATGATTTTCCCAATTCATCAAAAACGAATACTTTCATTAATCAGCGGTAGAGTAAATTATGAGTGTTAAGATTTTTTCTATATACCACAAGGAAATGGAGCCTATTATCAGCAATGATTATATTTCCCCTCTTCTTGTTGGAGCAAAAAATGATAGTACCTCTAGTTTTCTGAAAGACAATTCAGGAGAAAATATTTCAGAAAAAAATTCTTTTTATAATGAACTTACTGGAATATACTGGGTCTTCAAAAATTATGAAAAAATTGGGGATCCAGATTATGTTGGGTTTTGCCATTATAGAAGATACTTTTCTTTTTTACATTCTGATAAACACTACTACGAATTGGACATCTCAAATCCTATAGTCCAGAACTTCATAGATTTACCTGATTCAGATATTGAAAAAATTACCGATTATGACTTTATAGCGCCAATCCCTTCTAGGAGAAAAAGTGTTTACTGGAATTATAAAATGGCACACGGGACAAGCGATATTATAAAAGTTAAAGATATAATTGCCTCCAAACATCCCGAATATATTGATGCATTTGAAGATTATTTCTCTGGAAACAGAGCTTTCTACCACAACATGTTTATTTTCCGAAGAAAGGATTTTTTTGATTACTGCACATTCCTTTTTGGGGTATTATTTGAGCTAGAAAAACAAATAGATACAAAGAACTATAGAATGTTCATATCGGAACGATTGACCGGTGTCTATATAAAAAAAATGGAACAAAACGGGTTAAAGGGGCTTTATCTTCCTACAGTGGTTCTTTCCTCCCCTAAAAAAACTTTTAAAGATTCAATTTCAGAAGTAAAAATTAACTTAAAAAACAAGGAAATGAGCTTTCTTTATGCGGTAAAACCCTTGATTGTTTTCTTGTTACCAAAATCAATTCTACGGAAAAAACGCGAAAAAAGAGCCTGATAATAATACAAAGAACCCTATTCTCAAATCTTATTCGAGTTGATCTTTTGCTTTTACGTCTTCCCCGTTTAAGATAGATAATATCTCTTTGTCAACATGTTCAACAAAGGATTTTTCACCCTTGAGAACTACTAATATCGTTTTAAAAAAAATAACTATATCTTTAAAAAATGCCATTTCAGTGGCATATTTCATGTCATAATAATTTCGTTCACATATTTCCAAATGCCCATTCCCTTTAATCTGAGCCAAACCCCCAAGTCCTGGCCTCACCTTTAATTTGATTTTCTCCCATTCTTTGTATTCAGCCAAGTATTCAGGCTTAAGTGGTCTTGGTCCTATAAAACTCATTTCTCCTCTTATTATATTTAACAGCTGAATCGCTTCATCAAGTTTAACTTTTCTAATAAATCTCCCCACCTTTGTTAGATTGACATTATCGTCGTTAATCACCGGGTGCTCTTTATCAAACTCAACTTCCGTTGACAACATAGATCTAAATTTATACATCAGGAAAGGCTTACCGTCCTTTCCCGTTCTTTCCTGTCTAAACACAGCCTTTCCAGGACTATCAATACGTATCAAAATAACTACAAGCAAGAATACTGGAGACAATAATATAAAGCCAATCAAGGCAAAAACAAAATCTAAAATAGATTTTACATATTTATACAATTTTTTATCTCCAAAATAGTGAAATTTAATTAACCATGGTTTCCTTTGAAAACCATTCACCTTTGATTTATTATAGCACGACTTGATACTCTGTCAAATATTCGCAAAACTGAAAAATATCTTATGGCAAACCTTTCTGAAACAATCCTGAAATAATGAAATAAAGTGTGACAATGTACCGACAAATAATTTATAAATCATACTTGGCAAAAAATATAGCAAAATCCTCCTATTCATTTTCAAATATCATACTAATGGTCTTTTTTTCATATTTCATATCTAGTAATTCAACGATTTCGTAGAGTAATTTTATGCAAACGAAGTATGAAAAATTTGGTAAACTTGTTCTTTATTTGATTATTTATTATAATTATGAGTATATAGTTCATATGAGGGGAATAAAGTGTACAAACCTGAAACAAAGTCGACAACCAAAAAAGATCTTTTCTTAAAGATTTCCAAAGTTGTTACCAAGATATTTTATACTGAAATTCCTATGGCAATTCTCTCTTTCTTTATCTTTTTTTCTTGGTTTTTCGAATTAGAAATTGTCGCTTTTTCCCTAGTTATTATTTATGCTTCTATTTCCCTTATATTTGTTGATGATACTATCCCCTTAATGCCGGCGATTATTCTTACCACTTTTGCGGTTGCAGATGGAGTTAATATTGTAAAGTATATTAATTTTGCATATGCAGCAATTATTATCGTAGCGGCTCTTTTGTTCCATATGGTGTATTATCGAAAAAAAATTCGCTTTGGAAAGATGTTCCTCCCGCAAGCACTTGTTGCCCTGGCTCTTATTCTTGGTGGTTTGGGAAATATCTCTAAAGAATATTATTTAGGAACACTTGCATTGAATCTTCTCCTTGGGATAGGTATTTTATTAATGTATTTTCTTTTTTACCTATATAGAGGCAAAAATGAAGAACAAGATACTTCTAGATATTTTTCAAAAATGCTTTCTTGGGGGGGAATTATCGTTGCTTTTCAAGTCATAACCTATATTCTTCGTTCAGGTCAAAGTATTACTTCGCTATCAACAGAATTTATGGATTTAGGATGGGGTATAGACAATAATGCAGCTACCCTACTTTTATTAACGGCTCCTTTAACTCTCTTCCTCGCAACAAGAAAAGATACCTTAAGGCCCTCACTTTATGTGTTATCCGCCTCAGTTCAGTACCTCGCAATAGTCTTTACTTTTAGCCGGGGGGGAATCTTTTTTGGTTTTATTTCTTTTGTCGTTGCTTCTGTTTTTTTATTAAAAAAGTCCGAACGAAAAAAAGAAGTTTTGGTTACTGGAAGCATCCTTTTGCTAATTGGATCTCTGATACTCATTTTTAAGTCTTCCAGTATTGCCGACCTGATTAGAAGCTTTTCTTTTCAAGGATCTGGGGACAACGGTCGCCTAGCCCTTTACAAGGAGGCCTGGCAATCATTTCTTTCCCATCCACTTTTTGGCGTAGGATTAGGTTATCAGGGCCCAAATTATGAAATAAGATCTATTTCCTTCTATTTCTTCCATTCAACGTTTTTCCAAATAATTGCATGCACAGGGCTATTTGGATTTATTGCTTATTCGTATCTATATTTCCGAAGATATCAAATTGTATTTAAAAACATATCTAAAACTGTTTTTGCGATTTTCGCTTTAATCGGTATGTTTGGATTCGAAGCATATTCTATGATTGACACCGGGACCTTTGTCCCATTCCCTTCAATGATGTTGATTATGTTTCTTACTATGATATTGGAAGAAAGTATACCCTCTTCAACCCCATTAAATGATTTGATTGTCGATTATATTATTTCTAAGAATAAAAGAGAACCTGTAGATAGCTTATAATTTTTTCATATAAAGGAGAGTTTATGAAACGCAATGGAATGTGTCCCCTCTGTTTTTTAAAAAAGATTCTTGTACGCCCCATAAGGGTCAAGGATATCTATTCGGATAATCCTTACTTAAATGAAGCAGCAAAAACCCCTCCTATGGGATGGTCAAGCTGGAACACCTTTAGAAACAACATAGATCAAGAGGTAATATATGATATCGCTCTTGCAATGAAAAACACTGGGCTCAGAGATGCTGGGTACCTTTATGTAAACATCGATGACAATTGGGTATCTTCAAAGCGTGATGAAAAAGGAAATTTGGTTGGAGACCTAGTTAGGTTTGCAGATGGAATACCTTCTCTTGTCAGTAAAATTAACAAACTCGGATTAAAGGTCGGGATTTATTCCTCAAACGGAACCTTAACTTGTGAGGATCTCCCTGCAAGTTTGTATAACGAAAAACGAGATGCTGAAACTTTCGCTTCCTGGGGAATTGAATATTTCAAGTACGATTTTTGCCATAACGAGTCCATTTCAAAATATGCTCCTTTAATTTATGGAATAACACTTTCCAAGGTTGGGCAGAGAGAGGCTAAAGAGTATTTTACAAAAGATGCTATGCTTAAGGGATATGCAAAAATAATGAAAAATTCTGATGTCCCATCTGGCGTTATGGTCACTGGTCTGGATGAAAATGCAGGAATAATTGAATTTTCAAATATAGAGGCTGACTCTGAAGGAGAATATGTACTTACAATAGAGATTGTAAAAAAAGGAAAGTTCAAAAAATTCTTAGTAGCTGAAATCAACGATACCGAAGAGTATCACATATACTTTCCTGAACAGAAGATATGGAATCATACTGCAAGATTTCAAACAACCGTGTATTTAAAAAAAGGAATTAATACCATTAAATTTTATAACCCCATAAGAAACAATATTGACAGCGCAATACTACAATACAGATATATGGGGAAATGTTTATTGGATGCCGCTAATAAACGAGCTCTATCCCAAGGGGAATACAAACCAATTACCTTCTCTATTTGCGAATGGGGATTTAGAAAGCCTTGGCTATGGGGAAATTCTGCGGGAAATCTATGGAGAACTACCCCGGATATCCGGCCGATTTGGAGTTGGATAATGACAATATATGAAAGAAATGTAAAACTCTATCAATATGCTGGAAAAGGAGGATGGAATGATCCGGATATGCTGGAAGTTGGGAATGGAAAATTAACTAAGGATGAAAATATAGCTCATTTCGCAACCTGGTGTATGATGAATGCTCCTCTGATTCTAGGAAACGATTTAAGAATAATCACAAAAGATATTCTGGATATTGTCACAAATAAAGATCTTATAGAGATAAACCAAGACTCCCTAGGGAAACAAGCAAAGCGGATAAAAAGAGGTATGCTTGACATCTTGATAAAACCCCTTGAAAACAACCGTGTAGCTGTATGCTTTCTTAATAAATTTGGGATGCAAAAAAAAGTATCAGTTAATATTAAATCTATTTTATCCGACCCTTATGTGAAAGAAGTAAACCTTTCAGAGGAAACTAGTATATACGACGTAATTGAGAAGAAAGAATCATATGGGACGAAACTAACCTGCGCGGTTAATAAGCATTCTGCCAAAGTTTTCATACTAGGAAAACCACGGCAAGATTCGTAAACTAAAAGAAGTATAAATATTAAAAAAGGTAGCCTAAGCTACCTTTTTTAATATAATTCTAAGGCTGATATTATTTCTTAATATCTGCTACGACACCTGAACCAACTGTTCTTCCGCCTTCACGAATAGCGAAACGGAGACCCGGCTCAATTGCGATAGGTGTAATAAGTTGAACTTCCATATCGATGTGATCTCCAGGCATAACCATTTCAACTCCATCAGGAAGCTTAATGTTTCCAGTAACATCGGTTGTACGGAAATAGAACTGAGGACGATATCCGTTAAAGAATGGAGTATGGCGTCCACCTTCTTCTTTAGTAAGCACGTAGACCTGAGATTTGAATTCTGTGTGAGGATTAATCGTTCCTGGTTTAGCAAGAACCTGCCCTCTTTCAATGTCTTTTCTATCTATTCCACGGAGGAGGCAACCTACGTTGTCACCAGCAATAGCTTGATCCAAAAGCTTTCTGAACATTTCTACGCCAGTTACCGTTGTTTCAGTTGTGGGACGGAGTCCTACGATTTCTACTTTATCTTGGACCTTAACGGTTCCTCTGTCAATTCTTCCAGTTGCAACTGTACCACGTCCGGTGATAGTAAATACGTCTTCAACAGGCATTAAGAAGGGCTTGTCGGTAGGACGTTCAGGAGTGGGAATATATGAATCGATGGCTGCGAGAAGTTCTCTAATGCAATCACAGGCGGGATCGGTAAATTTGCCAGCAATAGCAGCTTCCATTGCTTTTAATGCGGAACCTTTAACTACTGGAATATCATCTCCAGGGAATTCGTACTCAGTAAGAAGCTCTCTAACTTCCATCTCAACAAGTTCAAGTAGTTCCGGATCATCAACCTGATCGGTTTTATTCATAAAAACAACGATGTAAGGAACTCCAACCTGTCTCGCAAGAAGGATATGCTCACGTGTTTGAGGCATTGGGCCATCAGTAGATGCAACAACTAGAACTGCTCCATCCATTTGAGCAGCGCCCGTAATCATGTTCTTAACATAGTCAGCGTGTCCAGGGCAATCAACGTGTGCATAGTGACGGGTTTCAGTCTCGTACTCAACGTGTGATGTGTTGATGGTTATTCCTCTCGCCTTCTCTTCTGGTGCCTTGTCGATTTCATCATACTTCATTGCGGCACCATGACCACCAGCAGCGACTACCATTGTGATTGCAGCTGTCAATGTAGTCTTGCCATGGTCAACGTGGCCAATGGTTCCTACGTTAACGTGCGGTTTATTTCTTTCGAATTTTGATTTTGCCATTTAAATTTCCTCCGATATATATTATTTATTTTATCACTTATTGTGAAATTATATATTAATTCCACATACATGTCCACTTTTTTGAAGCTTTTTTCCCTTTAGCTTCGTACTAATGAAAGATAGCACAAATTGATGGGTCATGTCAATATTTATAGAAAATATTGCATATATTATGCACTAATTATCCTTTTTCTTCCCAGTAATCTTTTCAAATTCACTCTTTGGGACTTCAACATAGGATGCAAATTGCATTGTATGGTTGCCTCTTCCTTGGGTAGCGGATCTAAGGTAAGTAGCATACCCGAACATTTCAGACAACGGAACTTCCGAATCAACGACTTGAAGGCCTTTGCGATCATTAATACTTTTAATTGTACCTCTTCTTGAATTCAAGGTAGATATAACATCCCCAAGATAATCGTTCGGGGCAACGACCTCGACAGCCATAACAGGCTCAAGAATCGTTGGCCTTGCTTTTGCTACTGCATCTCTCAGAGCCAGACTTCCTGCAATTTTAAAGGCCATTTCAGAGCTGTCAACCTCATGATAAGATCCATCAATCAGACGTACTTTATAATCCACAAGCTCGTAACCTGCAAGTACTCCCGATTTACCCGCATCAAAGATTCCTTCTTGTACTGGTTTAATGTATTCTTTTGGAATACTTCCACCAACTGTTTCGTCCACGAACTCCTTACCAGAACCAGGCGCTTTCGGCTCGATAATAATGACTGCATGTCCGTATTGTCCTCGTCCACCAGATTGT
Source organism: Firmicutes bacterium ADurb.Bin080 (assembly GCA_002070965.1). Lineage (GTDB taxonomy): Bacteria > Bacillota > Clostridia > Christensenellales > DTU072 > MWEH01. Next base: position 10,342 of record MWEH01000107.1, read on the forward strand.
CTTATGAACTTACCTTCTCCTCTTGCTGTTTGAGTAATCGTCTCACGGTATGCCACATGTGGTTTTCCTACATTCGCTTCAACCTTATATTCCCTTAGGAGTCTATCGACAATAATTTCTAGATGCAGTTCTCCCATACCAGCGATAATTGTTTGACCAGTTTCGGCGTCAGTATATGTTTTAAATGTAGGATCCTCTTCAGAAAGCTTTGATAGAGCAAGTCCCATTTTTTCTTGTCCAAGTTTTGTCTTTGGCTCAATGGCAACTTGAATAACTGGATCGGGGAACTTCATATTTTCCAAAACAATAGGATGTGAAGTATCACATAGGGTATCTCCCGTTGTTACTGTCTTCATCCCAACAAGTGCTATAATGTCCCCTGCATAAGCCTCATCAATATCCGTCCTGCTGTTTGCATGCATTCTTAAAATACGTCCAACTCTTTCCTTTTTGTCCTTCGTACTATTGTATATAGTTGTGCCAGTTTTTATTACTCCACTATACAATCTGAAGAAAATCAGTTTTCCAAAATATTGGTCAGCCATAATTTTAAACGCAAGCCCGGAAAGTGGTTCAGAGTCGCTTGGGTGTCTCACAATTCCCTCTTTTCCATTATATTCCCCACTGATACTAGGTACATCTAAAGGAGAAGGGAGAAAATCTACTATTGCATCAAGGAGTTTTTGTACTCCTTTATTTCTATATGAAGAACCGCATAAAACCGGGGTCATCTTCAAAGAAACCGTGCCTTTTCTAATAGCCGCAATCATTTGCTCCTCAGTGATTTCTTCGCCATCGAAAAACTTTTGCATTATATCATCATCAAAATCGGCGCATCTCTCGATCAAATTTGATCTTGCTTCCTCGGCTCTCTCTTTATATTCCTCGGGTATCTCAATTATTTCAAATTTTTGTCCCAAATCATCTTCGTGATAAATCTTTGCATTGTTTTGGACTAGATCAATATACCCTTTAAAGGTATCCTCTTGTCCAATAGGAAGAACTATTGGAATAGGGTTAGCATGCAATCTTTCATCCAACATCTCGACAACATTGAAGAAATCTGCACCATTAATATCCATTTTATTTACAAATGCTATTCTTGGGACCTTATACTTTTCGGCTTGGTGCCAAACAGTTTCAGATTGTGGTTCGACTCCGCCCTTCGCGCAAAAAACAGCTACAGCTCCATCAAGAACCCTCAAGCTTCTCTCGACCTCAACAGTAAAATCTACGTGCCCCGGTGTATCAATAAGGTTAATTACATGATCCTTCCAAACGGCGGTCGTTGCAGCAGAGGTTATTGTAATACCTCTTTCCTGCTCCTGCACCATCCAGTCCATTGTAGCCGCACCGTCGTGCACTTCTCCGATTCTGTGATTTACACCTGTATAGAAAAGAATACGCTCGGAAGTCGTAGTTTTCCCGGCATCTATATGTGCCATAATACCGATATTTCTAATTTTTTCAATTGGGTAGTTTCTCATTTTCTTATCCTGTTATATCTTAGGAGTCAAAGCTCCAAATTGCTCTATAAACATAGCAAAACGGTACGTTACATACCGTTTCGCATGAAAGTCTTACTTATTAATCTTAAGAAGAAAATTTCTGTCTTAAGCCATTACCAACGGAAATGCGCAAAGGCTTTATTGGCCTCGGCCATCCTGTGGGTTTCTTCCTTCTTTTTGAACGCGCTTCCTGAACTGTTATATGCTGCCATTATTTCTTCTGCAAGCCTTTCTTTCATTGTTCTTTCAGAACGCTTTCTAGCATAGGAGACCAACCAACGGATACCGAGGGTTTGCCTGCGATCAGGCCTAACCTCCATAGGAACTTGATAGTTTGCGCCTCCTACTCTGCGGGCCTTAACTTCAAGCACTGGCATAAGGTTGTCCAAAGCCTTTAAGAAAACTTCATTGGGAGCGAGATTAAGTTTTTTCTCGATAATTTCAAAAGATTCATATACAATCTTTTGCGCAACACTTCGTTCTCCACTCCACATAATTTGATTAATTAACTTTGTGATTGTTTTTGAATTATACACTGGGTCCGGTAATACATCTCTTTTCGGTACCCCACTTCTTCTTGGCATTTAATTATCCTCCTGATATTTATTAATGCGCTTCGACTCAATAGTTAATCCGGGACAGAGTCCACATGCCCGGTAAAGACTATTTGGGTCGTTTAGCGCCGTATTTTGATCTTCCCTGTTTGCGTTTCGCAACACCTGCAGTATCCAATGTACCACGAATGATGTGATAACGAACTCCAGGAAGGTCTCTGACTCTTCCGCCACGTACTAAGACCACGCTGTGCTCTTGTAAATTATGGCCTTCTCCAGGAATGTATATAGTTCCTTCGAGACCGTTTACAAGACGAACCTTTGCGATCTTTCTTACCGCGGAGTTAGGCTTCTTGGGGGTAGTTGTTGTCACAGCTAGACAAACTCCTCTCTTTTGCGGGTTTCCCTGCATGAGCGGGTTCTGTTTCTTGTCCACTTGACGGGTTCTCCCCTGCCTAATGAGCTGATTAATTGTCGGCATATTATAGGTTCCTCCTTTATTTGCTAGGATGCGGTTTCAACCCTTTTCGCTTCCTGCGCGATCACTTAAGCTCTCCTGTTACCGAACAACTCACCTCAAGACCCATTATCTGTCCAAGTTCTTCCTTAGAACGAATGTAAGACATCGGAATTTTATTCAATAAACAAATACTGCTCAATTGATTTTTTAGTTTTTCATCGGCATTTAAGGCTATTGTGACCGATTTGATTCGATTTTCCTTAATGCCTCGTGTCACTTCTCTCAAACCTGCTACAACTGCAGGGCCTGCGGAATTACTGCTTTTTTCTCCTTCCATTCTATCCTGTTAAAACCAACCTTTTTGGCAAAAACACAATGATGGTATGCCATTTTTTCACAAGCTAGTAAATTATATCAAGCGACCTATACCTTGTCAAATGTTTTTGTTATATACATAGTCAAGGTAATACATATACATAGGGCAGTTTTTTATAAAAAATAAGTCTCTTCTTTCCTTACTTTCTCTTCGTGTTTTTTAAAAGTGTAAAAATCTAAATTGAAATGAGAAATAAATGTTTTATTCATTGCTTTAAAATCAAAGGGAAGGATCTGCATCTAAAGACAAGTCGGAAGGTAATGCCCCGGCCTTAATCTCTTCAAAAGCAGCAACCCCTATCATGGCCGCATTATCAGTGCAGTATTTAACATCTGGAAGAATAACCTCTACTCCGTTTTTATTCCCCTCCTCAGTCAGCATGTTACGAAGATAATTATTTGCTCCCACTCCTCCTGCAAGCAATACCCTTTTTATTCCGGTTCTTCTGCAGGCTTCAATTGTATTATCTACAACATAGCTTACTGCGGAAAGCTGAAAGGAAAAAGCCAAATCTTCTTTGTTAACTTCTTCCCCTCTTGCAGAAGCGTTGGACAAAGTGTTTATCACCGCTCTCTTAATGCCACTAAAAGAAAAATCTAAATGATTTTCCCCTTTAAAGGGCCTAGTAAAAGAAAAAGTATTCTTACCATTCTTTGCCAATTTTTCTACTGCAGGGCCACCGGGATACCCGAGTCCGAGAACTCTTGCGACTTTGTCAAAACTCTCCCCAATCGCATCATCTCTGGTCTCTCCGAGTATCTCTATATTCCTATCTAAAAATCCTTCAACCTTAAAGATACTACTATGTCCTCCACTTGTTACTAAAGCAATAAATGGAGGGTCTATATCCGGCCTTGTTATATAATTAGCAGCTATATGCCCTTTTATATGATTAATGCCTATAAATGGGATACCTAACCCGTAAGCCAAAGCTTTACCATAGCATAAACCCACCAGTAAAGCTCCCAACAGCCCGGCCCCGTAAGTAACTGCTACTACTTCAATATCCTTCAATTCTATTCCTGCCCTACTTAGAGCTTCATCTGTAATACTGTCTATTGCAAGAATATGATTCCTTGAGGCAATCTCGGGGACAACCCCCCCGAATCTTTTATGAATGTCAATCTGAGAAGAAATAACAGAGGATACTACCTCACGGCCTCTCACAACCGCACAAGCAGTCTCATCGCAACTGCTTTCATAGGCAAGTATATAATAATCCTTTCTATCCCTTAAGGATTCAAAAGCCAGCTTTGCTTTTTCGTAATAGTTCATTTGTTCCTCTTTTCTACTCTGTATGCTCTTGTGAATATATTTTTATACATTAGGTAATACTTTTAGCTATTATTTGTTAATTGTTCCCATTTTTTTACATAAAGAACAATGTTCCTCCCTGCCAAGTTTATCTATACAGAAAGATTGTTTTTCGATAGTAATTATATTCTTATCTACTAATAGAATCAAACTTCTTCTTCGAGAAACGGGTCCTCGTTGGACGGAAATATTGTTTCAATTCTTCTGTTTTTTAAAATTTCTTTTATCCTAGATGCAGAACTTTCATTTGGTGTCTCCGCTTCCTCCAAAAGAAAGTATTTCAGAAGAGACTTCCTTGATATTATCTGAACATTCTTTACCATTTTCGCAAGATCATTTTCTGAGCCAACAATAACCACTGCATTTCTGGCTCGGGTAACAGCAGTATAGAGCAAGTTTCTGTTCATTAAAAAACTGCCGCCACTCAAAGCAAGAATTACAACGGGAAATTCACATCCTTGACTCTTGTGAACGCTAACTGCATATGCAAGCATAATGTCCGAATGGTACCCCGGTCCATATACAGCTTTTTTACCATCTTCAAAAATAACCTCAACATCTCCTCTCACAATACTTGATATGATTCCTATTTCACCATTAAAGATGCCCGCTCCATCCTCAACGAAATTATCTTCATTTTTAACCCACGTAATATCGTAATTATTTACAGTCTGCATCACCCTATCTCCAACCTTAAATGTATATTCCTCTAAGGTTATTTGCTCTTTGTTTCTATTAAGCAGAGCTTGTAATTCCTTATTTAAGTTCGAGACTCCTGCTATACCCTTTTTTGTGGGAGAAAGAACCTGCATGTCTTTCCAATCAAGTGAAAAATACGATGGAAGTCTGCTGACAATCAAATCTTTGATTTGAACAACTGTTTCTTCTTGGGATTTGGTCCTTAAAAAAAAGAAATCCCTCGATTTATTGTCTAATAGAGGCATTATTCCCGAATTTATCCTATGAGCGTTTTCTACTATCAAACTACCCGCCTCTTGTCTATATATCTCAGTCAAAGATATTACTGGGAGAACCTCGGTGCAAATAATATCCCCAAGAATATTTCCTGCGGCAACACTAGGAAGCTGATCCTTATCTCCCACTATAACTAGTCTTCCTCCCTTTTTTAGGGCCTTAATTAGCGCATTAAAAATAAAAATATCCGCCATACTTACTTCATCTAGTATTACCATATCAGCTGTAAGTGGATTGCTTTCTCCGTGTATAAATTTCAAAATGCCCGAGCTCATATCTACTCCCAGAAGTCGGTGTATCGTGGAAGAAGTCTTCCCAGTCGCTTCTTCCAGCCTTTTACTTGCTCTACCCGTGGGAGCCGCAAGAACAGTTTCTTTGCCGATACTCTCATTGATTTGGATAATGCACTTAATTATTGTAGTTTTCCCTGTTCCGGGGCCACCAGTTATAACCATCACACCTTCGTTAATAGCCTTTGATATGGCTTCTTTTTGAGTAGGGTGCAAATAAATATTCTGTGCATCTTCATATTCTTTTATCTTCGGAAAAACATCTATATGTAGTGTCTCCGCTTCTTCTTTAAGCTTCATCAGTTTTTTTGCAATAGCCTTTTCGGTATTAAAAAACAGAGGAAGAGATAATAATTCCTTCCCCTCATCTTCAGGTTCTGGATTATATGAAATAAGTTCTCTTCGTTTAATCATTTCTGGAATGATTTCCACGATAGAATCATAAGGAACAACCTGAAGCAGTTCCAATGACAATCTAATCAGTTCTTGTTTTTCTAAACAAGTGTTTCCTTTTGAGGAAGAGTTGCTTTCAAGAATATATCTTAACCCTGCAACCATTCTAAATTCACTTTGTTTATCTATTCCCATGGTTTCAGCAATTTTATCTGCCGTAATGAAACCTATTCCATCAATATCTTCAATTAAACAATATGGGTTTTTCTCAATTTGATTTCTAACATCTTCGCCATAAAACTCACAGATTTTAAAAGCCTTACTTAGGGAAATTCCGTACTTCTGCAAAAAAAACATATTATCTCGGATGCTCTTGTGCAGTCTATATCCAGCGGCAATTTTTCCTCCGGTCTTTTCACCAATACCCTTAATTCTTTTTAGAACTTCTGGTGTTTCATCTAAAATAGATAACGTTTTCTCTCCAAGGTAATCTACAATCTTTTTTGCCGTTTTTGGCCCAATGAAAGGGAATAAGCCACTTGATAGAAAATTTGCAATCTCCTCCTTTCCTGCTGGAGCGATAAACTTCACTGATTCAAAAACGAATTGCTCCCCTCTCTTTTGTTGATATACTACATCTCCAGTCAATTCTAAAACTTCTCCCTCGGTAATCTGGGGAAGATACCCCACAGCAACTATAGGAGTCCCATCCTCGCATAAAAAATGCATTACTGTATATCCGCTCTCTTCGTTTCGGAAAATAATATAATCTACTGTTCCTCGTTCGTTAGTCATCTATTACCTCAAATACTATCTGTTTCCTCAAATATCACCCTATATCCAATTATACATTGAAAACATAGTATTAAAAACATAAAAACCGCCCCAAATCTTAAAGGGCGGGATTTTACTCAAGTGTCTCAAAATGTTTTATTTTACTTTAACCCAAGATATTGTTTTATCTCATCAACTTTGTCGCATCTCTCCCATGGAAAAGAATCTCTTCCAAAATGTCCGCAACTTGCGGTTTTAAGATAGATCGGACGACTGAGTTGGAGTTTATCTATCATTGCTTTGGGTCTTAAGTCGAAAACTGACAATATAGTCTCCACTATTTTTTCCTCGGAGACAATCCCTGAACAATAAGTGTTGACAGAAACTGATACGGGTCTCGCTTTTCCAATAGCATATGACGCTTGAATTTCGCACCTTTTAGCTGCCCCGGCCGCCACTATGTTTTTTGCCACGTATCTTAAAAAATACGTTGCACTTCTGTCCACTTTTGTCGGATCTTTTCCGCTGAAGGAACCTCCACCATGAGCAGCGTATCCTCCATATGTATCGACAATAATTTTTCTTCCAGTTATCCCGCTATCTCCGGCTGGACCTCCGAGCACAAATCTACCTGTGGGATTAATATAATACTTAGTATTTCTATCTAAAAGTTCTGCTGGAACAACATATTCGATTACCTCTTTTTTTATGTCTCTTCGAAGAACTTCCATTGTAATCTCTGGGTTATGCTGAGAGGATACTACTATTGCCTCCACCCTTTTTACCTTGTCTCCTTCATACTCTATTGATACCTGGGTTTTGCCATCTGGTCTTAAGTATGGGATAATCCCTTTTTTCCTTACCTCGGTAAGTCTTTTTGCAAGATCATGAGCAAGTTGAATCGCCATTGGCATATAACTCGCTGTTTCATCAGAAGCATATCCGAACATTATTCCTTGGTCGCCCGCTCCTATTCTGTCATATTCCTCATCCGTCTCTCTATGTTCCAGACTATTATCAACTCCAAGAGCAATGTCCGGAGATTGTTTACCCAAAAGGATTTTTATCTCACATGTATCTCCAGAAAAACCAAGTTCAGGTCTATTATATCCAATACTCTTTATTGTCTCTCTTGCGACCTTTTCAACATCCACATCTACTTTTGAGGTTATCTCTCCCATAATTAACACAAATCCAGTTGTTACAGCAACCTCACAAGCGACACGGCTTTCTGGATCTCCTTTAAGAAATTCATCCAATATAGCATCTGCTATCTGGTCACAAACCTTATCTGGATGTCCTTCAGTGACACTTTCAGATGTAAAAAACTTTTGCATATATACCTCTCAACATAAAATCCGGAATAATTAATTAATCCCGGATTTCACGATTTGCACTTAATTCTTGCCCCGTTTAATACGGGAAACAATACTTTTAGTTATCCTCGGGATCTATTACGATATCTAGGTCTTCTCCCAAAGGTGGTTTTCTATCAATTACTGCATCCTCAGGCAAATTTACTCCTGATTTTTCGTACGTTACCGAACGATATCTCTTCATTCCAGTTCCTGCAGGAATAAGCTTTCCAACAATTACATTTTCCTTTAATCCTATGAAATTGTCTGATTTTCCGCCTATTGCAGCATCCGCCAAAATCTTTGCAGTTTCTTGGAAAGATGCAGCAGACAAGAATCCTTCGGCTGCTGAAGCTGCCTTGCTTATACCTAGCAGTGTTCTTTTTCCCTTTGGTGGGGCTAGCTCTTTTACGGCGAGAGCATCGTTTTCTTCATTAAAGATATTTACTGGCACAACCTGGCCAACAATGAAGTTGGAGTCACCTGTTTCAGCTACCTTAATCTTGTTGGTCATCTGTCTCAAGATAATTTCAATGTGCTTATCTTGAATATGAGCATTATTGCCCCTATACGTAGATTGGACTTGAACAATAAGGTATTCCTGAACTGCTGGAAGTCCCTTGTATTGATTAATTTCCTTGGGATCCAATGGCCCAACCATAATTGGGTCACCCTTTTCAATGATGTCACCTGTTTTTACAGTAACAATTGAATTCTTAGGAATTTTTACATCCCAAGTGCTCGGAGTATCCTTGTCCTTGATAGGCTGTGAGTTGAATACTGTAATATGCTTCATTGCTGCTTCTGTGTCTTCAACAGTAACAGTACCACTTATGGCAGAAACAACAGCACATCCCTTTGGCCTTCTGGCTTCAAACAACTCTTCAACTCTTGGTAGACCGACTGTAATATCCGCTCCGGATGCAATTCCTCCAGTATGGAAGGTTCTCATAGTAAGCTGAGTTCCAGGTTCTCCAATTGACTGAGCAGCAATAATTCCAACTGCTTCACCCAATTTAACTGGGTTCCATGAAGACATGTTAGCGCCGTAACATTTAGCGCATATGCCTTTCTTTGACTTACAAGTTAAAACTGAACGAATCTTTACTTCCTTTATTCCCGATTCAGATATAGCTTTCGCTTGGTCTTCAGAGATCATCTCACCTTTCGAAACTAAAACTTCTCCTGTTATGGGCGAGATTATGTCATTAACCGAATATCTTCCAGCGGTTCTTTCTATAAGGGTCTCAATAATTTTTCCAGCACTATCTTTCAATTCTTTGACTAAGAAGCCAGCTGTGTCTCCACAGTCTTCTTCTTGTATGATAACATCATGCGCTACATCGACTAAACGTCTTGTGAGATAACCGGAGTCAGCAGTCTTCAAGGCTGTATCGGCTCCTCCCTTACGAGCTCCGTGGGAAGCTATAAAGTATTCCAAAACAGTCAGTCCTTCGCGGAAAGAGCTCTTAACTGGAATCTCTATCGTTTTACCAGTAGGATCGACCATTAGTCCACGCATTCCAGAGAGCTGTTTAATCTGGCCCATGTTTCCTCTAGCTCCGGAATCAACTATTATCCAAATATTATTGAATTTATCATAGGTCTCAAAGTTCTTTTTAAGGTCAGTTTCAACGTCTTCTGTTGCCTTCTTCCAAATTTCAACGATTTCCTTGTATCTTCCGTTCTCGTTGACAATACCTCTTTTGAAACTCTTTTCAATCTCAAGAACTTTCTCATCTGCTTTGGCCAAGATATCGTTTTTACTTCCTGGAATTTGCATATCAAAAACACTAGCTGTTATGGCTCCAATCGTTGAGTACTTAAATCCTAGAGATTTAATGTTGTCCAGCATTAAGGATACTTCAGTTGCTCCCTTCATTTTGAAGCACTTCTTTATAATGTCAGATAAGACGGACTTTTTCACAAGTGTATCGATGGAAAGATCCACCATGCTATCTTTATCTCTTTCGATGAAGTAGGAACCATCTTTCTTTGGCACATAAATACCTATGTCTTGAGGAATCGCTCCGTTAAAAATTATCCTTCCAACAGTAGTTTCCAGCCTCTTTCTATAAACCATCCCGTCTTCTTCTTTGCTCATACGGACATGGATCTTAGCTTGCAGACCCAGCTGCCCAATCTGATAGGCCATTATTGCCTCTTCTTTTGAGGAGAAGAATCTGCCCTCTCCCTTTGCTCCCTCCTTAATTAAAGTAAGGTAATATGATCCTAAAACCATATCCTGGGTTGGGCTGACCACTGGCTGTCCATCAGATAGCTTGAGAATATTATTAGTTGAAAGCATTAAAAATCTAGCTTCGACTTGTGCCTCCACGGATAGTGGAACGTGTACTGCCATCTGGTCCCCGTCAAAGTCTGCGTTAAATGCAGTACAAACTAGTGGATGAAGTTTAATTGCATGGCCATCAACCAAAACAGGTTCAAAAGCCTGTATTCCTAATCTATGCAAAGTTGGCGCACGGTTTAAAAGAACTGGATGGTCTTTTATTGCTTCTTCAAGAAGATCCCAAACTACTGAACGCTCTCTTTCTACATACTTTCTGGCTTGTTTTCCGCTTGGGACAATCCCTTTATCAACCGCTAAACGCATCACAAAGGGCTTGAATAACTCCAGAGCCATCTCCTTGGGAAGTCCACATTGATATAGCTTTAATTCTGGGCCAACGACGATAACCGAACGTCCGGAATAGTCGACACGTTTTCCTAATAGATTAAGTCTAAACCTTCCTTGTTTCCCACGTAGGTAGTCAGTCAGTGATTTTAAAGGTCTACCACCCGATCCAACTAACGGTTTGCCTGGCTTACCATTATCAATCAAACTATCAACAGCATTTTGCAGCAATCTCTTCTCGTTTTGGATAATAAGCTCTGGGCAACCCTGTTCTTTTAATTTCTTAAGTCTGTTATTGCGGTTAATGACTCTTCTATAAAGGTCATTAAGGTCGCTATTTGCATATCTGCCTCCATCAAGCGGGACCATAGGGCGAAGTTCGGGAGGAAGAACGGGAATAACATCCAAAATCATCCATTCCGGCTTATTTCCTGAAAGACGGAAGGATTCAATGAGCTCCAGTCTTTTTGCAAGCTTCAACTTCTTGCTTCCATTTGCTTGAACTAATTCTTCCCGAACACTCACTGATTCTTTCTCGACATCAAATTCTCTTAAGAGAACTTTCATTGCTTCTGCGCCCATACCTGCTTTAAAAGCAGCAAGTCCAAACTTGGTCTTATATTCCTCATATTGTGAGGGACTAATAACCTGCTTCTTTTGAAGCCCTGTCTCAGGGTTTGCACTAAGAACAACATAAGCGCCGTAAAAAATAACGCTTTCAACCTGCTTTGCGGACATATCAAGCAGCATACTCATTCTTCCGGGAACTCCCCGGAAATACCAAATGTGTGCGACAGGAGAAGCGAGCTCAATATGGCCCATTCTCTCCCTTCTGACAATAGATTTAGTTACTTCAACTCCGCATTTATCACAAATAATACCCTTGTATCTTGGCTTCTTGTATTTTCCGCAAGAGCATTCATAGTTCTTTTCAGGTCCGAAAATTTTCTCACAGAAAAGACCGTCTCTTTCGGGCTTCTGAGTTCTGTAATTGATAGTCTCAGGTTTTGTAACCTCACCATAAGACCATTCTCTAATTTTTTCGGGAGAAGCAAGTGAAACTTTCATCGAATCAAAATTATTGATTTCCACCATTTATTTATCCTCCTCTTCTGTATCTTCTGAGCTGTTATCTTCGCCTTCATCTTCATCTGAAATACCTAACTCTTCCATCGTATCAAGGTCAAGTGTCAGATCTGAAAGTGATTTCGTATTATTACCAAGATCAAAGTCAAAATCCTCACCTGCAAACTCACTTTGCAACAAAGACTCTGTCTCATTAAATCCTTTTAATCCGCCAAAAATCGAAAGCCCGTCAATATCATCCTCCATTAAAGAGTCTAATGGGGACTTCCCAGATTCTGGGCCAAACGAAAATTCACCATCGTCAAACAAATCATCATCAGTCTTTACTAACAACGAATCATCAAACGACTCAATCCCTGAATCCTCCATGATCTTCTTTGTAGCCTTCTTGAACAACGCAAATACATCTCCTTCCTCTTTTGACTCATCGGTAGGTTCAGTCCTATGCGATTGCAGATAGTCATCTGCTTCTTCCGCTGAGGACGGAATCGGGATTTCCTCCGCACCTTCTGTCAATAGCTTGACATCAATGCACAAACTTTGGAGTTCTTTTTGCAACACTTTAAAGCTTTCAGGAATCCCTGGATCAGCGGTTACTGAAGACTCGAGAATGCTGTTATACATCTTGTTTCTTCCGTTTACATCATCTGATTTTACTGTAAGCATTTCCTGAAGCATGTAAGCTGCTCCATAAGCTTCGAGTGCCCAGACCTCCATTTCTCCAAATCTCTGTCCTCCCATTTGAGCCTTTCCACCCAGAGGTTGTTGAGTAACAAGAGAGTAAGGACCGATTGAACGAGCATGAATTTTGTCATCAACCAAATGTATGAGTTTTAGCATATACATATATCCAACGGTTACTCTGTTGTCAAACGGTTCTCCTGTTCTGCCATCAAATACCTTGAACTTCCCGTCAACATACTTGATTCCAGTCGCTGGATCCGTGTAATGCACTCCATTTTCCGTAAGTATATCTTTTATGTCATTTTCGGTCGCCCCATCAAATACAGGGGTCGCGATTTTTATTCCTAAAGCCTTACAAGCATATGCCAAGTGAACTTCCAAAACCTGCCCTATGTTCATACGACTAGGAACTCCCAGAGGATTAAGAACAATCTGAAGGGAAGTCCCGTCTTCTAAGAAAGGCATATCCTCTTTAGGCAACACCCTGGATATAACTCCCTTATTTCCATGTCTTCCAGCCATCTTATCTCCGACGCCAATTTTTCTCTTCTGGGCAATATATACTCGCACCAATTTCAAAACATTAGCAGATAGTTGTTCGTCTTTGTTTTCTCTAGTGAAAACCTTAACATCAACTACTGTTCCGCCTTCGCCATTTGGAACCTTCAAGGATACATCCCTGACATCTCTTGATTTATCTCCAAAAATTGAACGAAGCAGTTTTTCTTCTGGGGTAGGTTCAGTCTCTCCCTTGGGGGTAACTTTTCCAACCAAATAATCTCCTGCTCTAACTTCCGCGCCTATCATGACTATTCCATTTTCGTCTAGATATTTCAAATAATCTTCATTGACATTTGGAATGTCTCTTGTGATTTCTTCGTCACCAAGCTTGGTTGTTCTGCTATCAATCTCGTATTTATCGATGTGAATAGAAGTGAATACATCCCCTTTAACTAGTTCTTCACTAATTAAAATGGCATCTTCGTAGTTATATCCTTCCCATGGCATAAACCCAACTAGGATATTTCTTCCAAGCGCGAGCTCACCTTTATCAGTACTTGGGCCATCTGCGATTATCTCATTAGCCTTGACTTTCTGTCCATGAATGACTAGTGGCTTCTGATTCATGCAAGTCCCTTGATTACTACGAGTGAATTTCTGCAATTCGTATTTAATAATTCCGTTCTTATTCTTTACTTCAATAAAATCAGCGGTTACTCTCGATACAACACCTTCCTCTTTTGAAACTACGCATACACCACTGTCAAGAGCGACTTTGTACTCCATACCAGTTCCAACTATTGGAGCTTCTGGGCGAAGCAGTGGTACCGCTTGCCGTTGCATGTTTGATCCCATCAAAGCACGCTGGGCATCATCATTCTCTAGGAAGGGAATCAAGGATGTAGCAATGGATACCAATTGTTGAGGAGAAACGTCCATATAATCGACTTCTGAATTTGGATACTCTTTTATTAAATCTTGGTACCGACACAAAACACGTTTCTTAACAAATCTTTGATTCTCATCAAGGGGTTCGTTTGCCTGAGCAACTACATATCTATCCTCTTCATCAGCTGCCAAATATTCAACTGTTTCAGTTACTACTCCCGTCTTCTTGTCAACTTTACGATATGGAGTTTCAATGAAACCATATCTGTTTACTCTTGCAAAAGAAGACAGAGAGGTAATAAGACCTATATTTTGTCCTTCAGGAGTCTCTATTGGGCACATTCTTCCATAATGAGAGTGGTGAACGTCACGAACTTCAAAGCCAGCTCTTTCACGGTTCAAACCTCCTGGTCCTAAAGCAGACAATTTTCTCTTATGGGTGAGTTCGGCAATTGGATTGGGTTGATCCATAAATTGAGACAACTGAGATGTTCCAAAGAATTCCCTAATGCAGCTAGTTATCGGCTTAACGTTTACCAAGCTCATCGGGGTTATATCTTCAGGTTTCTGTGAAAGCATTCTCTCCCTGACAATCCTTTCCATTCTGCCCATTCCCTCACGGAATTTGATTTGGAGCAATTCTCCAACCGCTCTAACCCTTCTATTTGAAAGATGGTCAATATTATCCCCTTTTCTAAACTTAAATCTCATCAAGGCATTTGCATTAGTCGCAGCAATAATGTCATCAATAGTTAAATGTCTTACTACGAGCGATGATGCATTAGCGATAATGGAGGCTTTTAGAGTCTCCATGTCCCCTTCAGCTTGGTCTATTAGTTTTTTTAGAACCGGGTAGTAAACATTTTCTTTAATCCCAAGGGTTTCGGGAGATACATCAATAAATGCATCCAATTGAACAGTATTGTTCCCAACAACCTTTGTATATCCTTCAGGAATGGTGAGAAGCTCGGCATTATCCTTTATCGCTTTTTTGAAAGCTTTATCATTCTTATCGCCTTCGTGAGCCTTTCTGATTTCCCTTAAGAACGGAAGATAAACTTTCCCTTCAATTCCGACCTCTTGAGGGTCAATCTGTTCATGCTCATTAAGATATCCTGATTCGTGGACCTTAATATCCTTAAATCCCTCAGGGGTCTTTACATACACTTCATTAATCCCGGCATTTTGGATCTCCCAACCTTTTTTCAAATCCATTACTTCGCCGGCCTCAAAAAGGATTTCTCCCTCTTTAACCACATCTTTTGCAAGGGTTAAGCCTTCAATCCTTCTTGCAAGTGAAAGGTGTTTATTGAACATGTATCTTCCAACTCTTGTAAGATCATACCTTTTTCTGTCGAAAAATAAATTAGGCAGATGTACTTCAACACTATTTGCTAAGGGGTTTTCCCCTGGTTTAAGCTTTGTGTATGCCTCAAGTTTGGCTTTCTCTATGGTAGTAACATCTCCATCTTTATCCAATGTATTCAAAATCAATGGATCATTTCCAAATATTCTAGCGATATCCTTAGAGTCACCAAAGCCTAAAGCACGTAGCAAAATAGTAGCATTGATTTTTTTCTTTCTATCAACCCTGACAGAAAGAGTATCTTGTATTTCTTGAATAAACTCTAACCAGGCTCCTCTAACTGGAATAGCCTGTGTACTAAACCTCAGAATCCCGTTTTTATCAAGGACACCTTCTTCGCAGTATACCCCTGGGCTTCTTACTAACTGACTTACAACGACTCTTTCGGCACCGTTAATAATAAATGTGCCATTATCGGTCATTTTCGGATATTCACCCAAAAATATTTCCTGTTCGTTAATTTCTCCAGTTTCTTTGCTGGTCAAACGAACTTTTACACGAAGGGAAAAAGTATAGGTAACGTCACGATCTTTGCACTCTTTGACGCTATATTTGCACTTATCTTCGATTTTAATATCCAGAAAATCGAGTTCGTACTTGTTACTAGTTCCAACCATTGGCGAAAAATCGTCCAGAACTTCTCTTATTCCTTCAGTTAAGAAAGATTCATAGGATTTTTTCTGGACTTCAATGAGATATGGAATATCGACAGTTTCTTTAATTTTTCCAAAAGATTCCCTTACGACATTACCAAGCTTGACTGTGTGAGTTCTTTGAGACATTAGTTACGCTCCTTTTTTATAAAAAATTATACGGAATAACCGTCACGTTAAGTTAAATTGTAGTAAAATTATTTATTTCGAAAAATTTTCTGTTTATTATTTTTGATTGATTTTGGCATAAATAAGTAATAAAAAAGTTTATCATACCCAAACAAAATCCTTTTTGACGCATATCACGCAAGTTAACATTTTATCTTGTAAAGTCAAGCATGTCAACTATTTTAAGGACTATATATAAAAAAATATGCACATATACACGTACGCACAAGTATTAATTATACACAAACAAATTTTGATTGCAAGTACATCATAAATATTTTATATAAATTGTTCCTAGTTAAAATCAATTCGCTATAATAAACTTCCACAATTCTCGTTGTCTTTTGTCAAGTATATTTGGGGTTATGAAAGTAAAATGCTTTTAAAACGTGCAAAAGAATCCAGTAGCTAAAACTATGCAAGAATCACCATCGCATAAGCGCTAGTAGCCCTCGACTGCCCTATATCCCCTAATCCTTCCCCGGTTTTTGCAGATATAGCAACATCCGTATATGGTATTTTGAGTAAATTCGCAAGTTTAACTCTCATCATAGGTATATAATCTGCAAGTTTTGGTTTTTCCAATAGTATTGTAATACTAACGTTATTTATTTTATATTTTTTCCCGTGTACTATATTCATTACTTCAGATAGCATTATTGCACTGTCTATACCTGAATACTTGACATCCGAATCGGGGAAGTGGCTCCCTATATCCAGCTCTCCCGCCGCTGACAAAAGCGCATCTATTAAGGCATGTATCCCGACATCTCCATCTGAATGAGCAAGGCATCCAAGCTCAAAATCAATTTCAATCCCACAAATAATTAGTTTTCTTCCGTAAGTTAAAGGGTGAATATCATAACCAAATCCTACTCGAGAGTTAATCCCGGTTAAGTCTCCTGGATCAGTGATCTTCCTATTCTTTTTTTCACCCAGGATAATATATGGTTCTCTTACAAAAGACAGATATATCTCGCTTTCATCAGTAATATCCTTGTAACTCCTATCAGAGTTTTTCAAATTTTCAAACGCAAATACAATTTCTGAGGTTAAGTATCCTTGGGGAGTCTGAACAGACCAATATTTCGTTCTGTTACCCACTCCCACAATCTGATCATCTTCTACCCTTCTAATACTGTCAGTAATTGGCAATCCAGGAATGCATGAACCCTTTTCTTCAACCCCATTCATTACCTCTCTTATAAGTTTTGCCGAAACAAACGGACGAGCACCATCATGGATTAATACTCCGTTAGAGGAGACATGCTTCAGGCAATTAGCAACCGACTCCTCCCTGCTACTCCCTCCTTCAACAAGTAAAATTTCATAAGATTGGTGTCTTGATACAATATCATTTGCCCAACTTCTTATCTCTTCGGAAATAGCGATAATAATCTTCTCGATTCCTGGAATCCCAATGAAAGCTTCAAGGGATCTTTCAAGTATTGACTCCCCTGAAATTGGCATCATCATTTTATTAGTTCCCATCCTGACACTTTTTCCAGCGGCAAGTAGTATCAAATCAAACTTCATAATATACCTTTTTGCCTATATCGACCCCGATACAGATTCCCTTTAATTCTATTCTCTGTTTTCCTCAACTCGAAACACATAAAAAGCGTTGATTATTTCGTCTCTTGTCGTAAGAATCCATCTTACGACTGAGTGTCGACAAATTCGTATAAGTTTCCCGATTCTTCTTTATTTACGTCTTTTTCCGGAATGATTAACACCTTGAAAGACATGTCCTTCTCCCCATAACGCAAAGTAATAATATCTCCCGGTTTAAGTTGCTTACCAGCTTTGGAGATTAAACCATTGACCTTGATTCTATCTAACGAACAGGCTTCTGAGGCGATCGACCTTCTTTTTAACAAACGGCTTACTTTTAAAAACTTATCTAATCTCATTTTTTAATTATATCACATCGGTATATTATTGTTAAAAATCATATTGCACAATAATATAAAGTTTTAATAACGATATGTTTTTGAATAGATTTCAAAAATTAGCCATGGATATGTGTTATGCCCGTCGTTAAGTAATCGACAACATAAAGTTGCATCAGCTATATTGAAAAAATAGAATAGACTATAGCCATAATTTGACTTAATTTTATTGCTATGCTAGTATTAATTTATCAATCTTTTGGAGATGCATATGAAAGTACTTCTATTACAAAATGTAACTGGCCAAGGGAAAAAAGGAGACATAATCGAAGTAAATATCGGCTATGCGAGAAATTTTTTAATCCCCAAGAAACTGGGAATAGAAGCAACTCCTTCTGTCCTTAATGAAATCAAACAAAAGGCGGCTAAAGATCAAAGAGAACTTGAAAAAGAAATTGCTTTGGCAAATGATTTAGTCAAGAAAATTCAAGGGGAAACGTTTATTATTAATGTTCGTTGCGGTCAGGGGAAAATGTATGGAAGCGTTACCGCTATGGATGTTCAAAAGTCAATGCTTGAAAAGGGTTTCGAAGTAGATAAACGAAGAATCATTCTCAAAGATACCATCAAAGAGTTAGGTGATTACCAAGCTGAGCTTAAAATAATGGCTAATATTTCCGCTACTATAAACTTGCACGTACAAAGTGATGAAAAATAGCCCTTCTTTTCAATTCGCCTCGCGAAGAAACTTTTATATTTTTTAATAATCAACAAAAAAATAGCCACAATTAGTGGCTTTTTTTACTATGCAACGAAAAAAAAGTATCCCGGAAAATAAAAAAACCACAAAAAGTGGTTTTTTGTTGTACAGGCAAATACGTACCAACCACTAATAGCGTAGCGTTGGTACGTACTACTAATTTGTAGAATAATTACTTTATTTCTACTTCTGCGCCGGCTGCCTTTAGTTTCTCTGCCATGGCTTCAGCTGTCGCCTTGTCGGCTCCTTCCTTAATTGCTTTCGGAGCGCCATCGACTAGAGCCTTTGCTTCAACAAGTCCTAATCCGGGTAGAATTTCTCTAACCGCTTTAATAACCTGAATCTTTTGTGCTCCCGCTGACTTAAGAATTACATCAAATTCTGTCTTCTCTTCGACAACTTCAGCTGCGGCTGCAGGGCCACCTGCTGATACGGCTACTGCTGCTGCGGCGCTAACACCAAACTCAGCTTCAAGTGCCTTCACAAGTTCATTAAGTTCAAGTACTGTTAAACCTTTAACTTCTTCAACTAATTTTTTAATGTCTGCCATTTTTCTCTCTCCTTTATCTAATTATTTTGATTCTTGTTGTTTTGCTATTGCATCTATGGTCCGAGCAAACGATGATATCGGTGCAAGGAGCATGCTTAGTAGTTGTGCTATCAATGTTTCTTTGGATGGTAACTTAGACAATTCATTACATTCTTGTTCAGAAAGAAATTTCCCATCTACCATTCCGCATTTAATCTGCATTTTTTTGAATTCAGCTATTTTCTGGGCGCTAACTTTTGCTGGGGCAACGACATCGTCGATTGATACTGCAAGTGACGTAGTCCCTTCCAAGAATTTGTCAAAATCCTTATACCCTAAGTTATTCAAAGCTATTTTTAGTAGTGTGTTCTTAAGTACATGATATCTTACACCGTTTTTACGATATGAGTTACGCAAATCAGTATCTTCTGCAACGTTCAAACCCTTGTAGTCGACGATAACAAAAGCTTTTGCGTTCTCGAGCATCTTCTTGATTTTTTCAACTTGTGATTCTTTTTGGTCTCTAATTGCTTTGGACATTTTTACCTCCTATATTATTTAAGCTCCGTTTCCATACAGAAGAACGGAGCTTAATTCACTCTTTCTCTTCTGCGTGCGATTGATTTTTGAGCTTGCGCTCGCACGGTCCTGGAAGCCTTTATTCAATTGTGATTTTAATACCAGACAAGTAATAAGTCAACCGATTAGGTTAAGATTACTATTGTGCGGGTTTCTGCTTGTAGTTAACCTTCACTCCAGGACCCATTGTTGATGACAAAACAATACTTTTCAAATAGGTTCCTTTTGAAGATGATGGCTTAGCTTTAATTATAGCGTTCATTAGGGCATCAAGATTTTCTTGAAGTTTATCTAAACCAAACGATGCTTTTCCGATCGGGCAGTGAACTATGGATGTTTTATCCACTCTGTACTCCACTTTTCCAGCCTTAATGTCTTTTACAGCTCTTGCAACATCCATTGTAACGGTTCCTGTTTTAGGTGTAGGCATCAATCCTTTGGGGCCTAATACTTTACCAAGTCTACCAACTAATCCCATCATATCTGGAGTTGTTACGCAGGCATCAAAATCCGTCCAACCAGCTTGAATTTTTGCAACAATTTCCTCAGCACCCACCATATCCGCACCAGCAGCCGTAGCTTCCTCTGCCTTTTGCCCTTTGGCAATAACCAAGACTCTTACTACCTTTCCTGTTCCATTTGGAAGAACAACAACCCCTCTTACCTGTTGATCAGCGTGCCTAGCATCCACACCCAACTTTAAAGCAATTTCGATCGTTTCATCAAATTTTGCTTTTGCAGTGCTTAATACTATAGATAGTGCTTCTCTCCCATCATACTGTTGTTGTCTGTTAAATAGTTTAAGGGATTCAACATATGCTTTTCCGTGTTTCATATCCGTACCTCCTACTCTTCCACTACAGTGACACCCATGCTTCGGGCGGTACCGGCTATCATACTCATCGCAGTTTCCACAGATGCAGCATTAAGATCAGTCATCTTTAATTTTGCAATTTCAGTAAGTTGTGCTTTGGTTATTTGCGCTACTTTTGTTGTGTTTGGTTTTGCACTCCCGCTGTTTAAGTTGCATGCTTTTTTGATCAAAACTGCAGCTGGGGGAGTCTTAGTAATAAATGAGAAAGATCTATCAGCAAAAATGGTTATAACTACCGGTATAACCAAGCCGACTTGTTCCTTTGTTCTCTCATTAAATTCTTTTGTAAAACCGGGGATATTAATTCCGTGAGGTCCTAAAGTAGAACCTACAGGGGGTCCTGGGGTCGCTTTTCCACCAGGAAGTTGCAGCTTAACTACTGCGTTTATTTTTTTTGCCATAGTCATTTACCTCCGTGACTATTAGGTTCAAACGAATAGCAATTAAAATATTTTGCCATTCTCCCAATGCAAACCCGAAATGGGTTAGTCGATTTTTTCCACTTGATTAAAGCTCAGATCGACTGGAGTTTTATGTCCCATCATATTAACTAAAACTTTAACCTTCTCTTTTTCAAGTGAGATACTAAGAACGGTCCCAAGAATAGACTCAAGCGCTCCGGATACAATCCTGACTTCGTCTCCAACCTTAATATGCCAGTCTTCAACTTCCACTTTTTCAAGCCCCATTTTGCGGGTCTCATCATCTGTAAGCGGAATAGGTTTTCCTCCCGGACCAACAAATCCAGTTACTCCTCTTGTATTTGTTACGTAATACCATAGTTTATCGGTCATAACCATTTTTAAAAACACATAACCGGGAAACTTCTTTACTTCTCTAATTTTTCTTTTTCCATCTTTTTCAACGGATTCTTGTAACATAGGTATATTTATCTCACGAATATAATCCTCAAGATTGTTCTGCTTAATAATATTCTCTAAACTCTGCTTTACTAGAGTTTCATAAGTAGAATATGTATGAATCACATACCATTTTGCGTTTTCTTCTATACTCATAATTAATTACCTATTCCAACTAATAATCTAAATAGTGAGGTTAGTCCCGAATCAAAAGCCGTAATCACAACCAAAAAGAAAAATACGACCAGTAATACAGTTCCAATGTTTGACCATACTCCAGTTACCTTAGCCGAGCTCTTAAAGGGTGGCCAAGTAACCGCCTTCATCTCTGCTTTCATCCCTCTGAACCAAGCGGCTAAACGCTTTCCAGCAGAGGTCTTTTCATCTATTCCCTTTCTTTTATTTGTTGTGTTCTTTTGAACGGGTCTCTTTGTCGTTGCCATAGACTTATATTGATCAGATGTCACGACTTTATTCCCTTTTTCAGGAGCAGTAACAGAAGGAGATGCAGAAGCCACCTTAGCACGTCTTTTTGCCTTTTTGGTCATAATAACGGCTGTGTCGGAAAAATTTTCTCCACCATTAACAGCAGACTCTTTTACATCTGGTGTTTCAACAACGGATTCAATGTTTTGCTTCTGGTACTTGTGCTTAGCCATGAGGCCTCCTACTTGCTTTCTCTATGAAGCGTATGTTTCTTGCAAAACTTGCAATACTTACTTCTTTCGATCCTATCGGGATGCTTTTTTTTGTCTTTCATTGTATTGTAATTGCGCTGTTTGCACTCTGTGCAGGCAAGCACTATTTTGTCATACATTTTTATACCTCCAGCCAGATCTCTTCCCGGCATTTTTTATCAAAAAAATTGCACCCCTTGAAAAGTGCTTTTATACTATAACATTAACAAATATCGTTGTCAATGAAATTTTCTTTTGCGAGAACACCTTATGTTCCCAGACAACTGTTCCTAAATTTTCAAATTGTTGAGATTTGTGTGCTTTGCTTACTTATTTTTTTTCTCTATGAATGCAACTATGTCTCCGACTGTTTTCAAGGAAGCAATCTCATCATCCGAAAATTCGACATTAAATTCATCTTCAATCACTATAAGCATCTGTACGATGTCAAGGCTATCAGCTTTCAAGTCTTCTACAAGCTTTGAATCGGGGGTAATGATTCCCTCTTTTATTCCAAGTAATTCTGCTATATGTTTTCTGACTTTTTCTAACATTTTTATCTCCGTTTCTCCTCGCGCATAGGCACGAGTGTAATATATATACCATATATTAAATCATTTAGTTTGTCAATTTAAATTGCTTTTGGAAACCGCATCCATTCCGATAATCCTGTAAGCTCATTTTTTACCATTCAATATCATACCGTTCGTTTCTTCTCGTCAAAATTTCTCCACAAAAATATATAACCACTCTTTCCAATAAAAAAAGAGAGGCCTTCGCCCCTCTTAAAAATTATTCATATTTTTTATTTCTAGTCTTCTATTATATAAGTTTTTTTGGATGGATCATCTCTTTCCACAATATAAGCATTTTTCTTTGCAAACAGTGGTAGGAACAATAGAAGGATTGAACCAACAAGTGCAGCAAGCAAGCCCCATCCCCATCCTATCGTTGCCTCTGCCCCTCCTGGCATAAAGAAGTCGGAAATGTTCTGGGATCTCAATGCAGGCTCAACTTCTGAGTTAGACATTGCCATCAGCCCTACAAAAGCTAGTACACAAAAAACAATGTTTATTAAAGCAACAATACTGAAAGATCTTGGGCTACGCTTCTTCAAATATCTAGCTAAATACTTAATAACTAAACAAAGCAATAGAAAAGCAATAAGTGTGACCAATATCGGGAAGGCATAAACTACAATTTTGCTTAAAGTATCCATAGTAGCTTTGTTTGCAACAATATTATCGCTGTACTCCGATCCTGAATCAAGCCCAAAAATGTCTCCAATTGCCATAATCGTTTCAACTCCGTTCATATCAAAGGCTTGTCTGGAGTCATCTGCCTGAAACACCGCGACTGATAAGATTAACAAAAGAACTAATGCTATCACGGAAACCAAAAGTGCAACTATACTAACTCCTCTAAACGCCTTCTTTACGTATACAGGTGCTTTAGGAGAAGTTTTAGGCTCAACTGGTCTTGAATACGGATCATATTGAAGCATTGGTTGATTTTGAGAAGTGTACGGAACTAGTGCTATAGGCTGAACAATGGCGGGCATTTGTATAATTGATGAAGGAACGGGAACCGCATTATTAGTGTTAGTACTAACTCTAGAAAGTTCGGGTTTCGATTCCCCAACACAGTAGATAGCTCCATCAGGGCCGGCAACCGGTTTTTGAGAGGGTAACGGGGGTAACGAAAAACCTAAAGTACTTTCATCAACGGGAACCCATCTCCCTCGGTCAACAACGTGACTATCTTGCATCGGATTAACTTTTGAACTATTATTCTTTTCCATATTCAAACCTCTCATTCATCCTGTTGTCCGCCACCGTAGTTAGGCAAAAAGTTCACGGGGGCTACAATCGGGGTAAGCTGTACTATTGTTGCTGGTTTCGGAATGGGAACAGGAGCACTATTTGGCTGAGGGCCATAATGCATTGCTGGAGTAAAGGCTCTTCCATATTCATCAATTGATGTATATGTTGGCAAACCTAAAGGCATACCGTTTGATGAAACCTCAAATGATCCTGTATTAGGCATCACTATTGCCTGAGCAGGAGTCTGCATCAAAGGGAACGGCCCACTTTGTGGCTGTCTGGTCGGAACGCTTGTTCTGGCTACTCCGTCACTTACAGTCTCCGTTTGTCTATTTCTTCTTTTCATTCTATCTCTCCTCAACTATAGTATTTACGCTATCACATATCCCATACCTAGCGCAACAAACTTTATTTTTCATTCTTTGAGAGAAATGCTATCATTACAAGCAATAATCCTATTGCAGCTACAATATACATTCCATAATTTACTGTTATTTCGTCCTTTTGAACTAGGGAAATCATAACTGCTACCAAGGCAGTAACGAGTCCAAGAAAACTGAATATCTTTGCGAATACACATGCACCTTGTTTCTTTATTCTTATAATACTAGATAATAATACAAGTAATGCGCATACAACGGATGCTGAAATCCCCAAAGCGACAACTGTGACAGTATCAAGCACTATTGCCCCTGCTGAAAACACGTTAAGCAACATGTCTAATCCGCTGGTCTCATTTGCAATCTGAACATATGTGAAAGCCAAAAACTTACCTACAACATATACAGCTATCATAATCAAAGACAAAATAATCAACGCAATAGCAGCCCCACTAACCTTTTTAGATTTTTTAGCCGAGGTTGTCACTACTGCTTCTTCAGCATAATTGTCTTCGCTATATGAATAGTCGTCTTCATACTCAGCAGCCTGTGTCGATGCATCATCATACATATACAAGGGTTGTTCTTGAGTTGAATAAGGAACAAAAGCTATAGGTTGAATGATAGGCGTAAGTTGCATTGGCCCAGAGGGAGAGTGCACAGGAACCTGGTTCCCAGGTTTTTTTGCTGGCTGTGGTCTCTGCATTGTGGGCGGAGCTGGTTTTTGAGCAATTGATTGTTCATCTTTTTTTCGCATATTTATTTCCTCCAAAAATATTTCAAGACATATACTGTCTTACTTCCCAAAATATAATTATCCCTCGTATTCGCCACCCTCATCATCAAACTCTGCCATAGGTTGTTCTTGAGTAGAGTAAGGAATAAGGGAAATCGGTTGGACCACTGGTGTCAACTGTATAAAGTCGGCAGGCTTAGCAACTGGAACAACTCCACAATTATTCATGACCTTAAAAGTCACCCTTGGTCTAAATGAAATGGGCTGTGCAGGTCTACCAATATTATCTTCTTTTTTTACTTTTTTCGACATATTCTTTTCCTCCGCTTAATCTTTATTTATCAAAAATACTATATGGAACCTTTCTTCTTGCAAACAAGGCTAAAAGCATTATGACTATTGGCGCTACGAGTACTGCAAGCGTCCCGTATCCTGACACTAAGGGAATCGGCGCCACATCAATTTCTGGATCAATGGCAGTAGCTGGTGGTGCGGTAAAAGCACCCGTTAAAAAATCAAGAGCCTTGGTGAAATCAATAACGCTAACCAAAGTAACGCCATCATCCAAATACTTGGGCGCTCCGCTGAAAACACCAGATGCAACGAATCCTCCGATAAAAGTCATTACTCCAGCAAGAACCATAATCAAAGCGAAAATGAAAAAGCCTTTAAATATTCTTCTTCCAAACATCGAAAACAAGCTCAAAATAAATATTAGTACTGCACCCAGAGCAGAAACAACTAAAGCAACCGGGAAGTATGGGAAAGCAATTTTCGCAACCATCATCATAGGATCTTGTTCCCTTGCTTGTGCAAGAAGCTCTTCTTCAGTAAGTTCGGGGGCCTCTTCAGGTTCTTCATCAGCAGCTTCAGCCTCAACTTCTTCCTCGGGAGCTCCCATTATTTTCTCGTACATTTCATCATAAAACGGGGAGAGAGAAACACCATTTGCATCTACCATAGGCTGCTTAAGAATTGCAGAAATTCCTCCGTAGATAGGATCCATCATGGATATATATTTGCTTTGATCGACGTAGGGTAACATTATCGCGTTGCCATCGTCATCTAACTCACCAGTATCAGTTTCCAATCTTTCATCAAGTGGAGTAAGATCCTTTTCAACTAGAAAAGAAGTGTAGTTAGGGAGAATATTTAAATAATTCAAAAGAATAATAGCAATCCAAATCAAGGAAAAAACCATCATAAGAAAACAAACGCCTCTTCTCATAATGAAGAAGTATTCTCTTTCTTTCCTTCTCTTCCTTTTTACTGGAATTGCTTTTTGCTGCGGACGGGCATTTGGATTTTGTTGAATTGGTCTAGGCCTATTGGGTGGCCCATAAGATGGGCGAACTGAGACACTGACATTTCGTGGATTTCCCGGTGCTGTCTGATATGCCATATCCCCTCCCTTAGAGTTTAGTTTTCATTAGTGTTTGTCCTCTTGATAAAAGACCGGATAATTTTTTTGCTTATCCTTTCAAATTCATGGAAAAATATACTAAAAGAGTATTCCCCCACTTTTTGATATTATTATTAGTTTATCACAAGAGCATATAGAATTCAACAATAATTTATATAAAATGTGCGTGCGCGTATATATAGCAAAAGTGTGAAATTTTACGTAGGATTTGTATCTTGATTAACGCCCTAATTCTAGCAGGTAAAACCGGATTTATGTTAAATAATCTCTTTTTGTACAAAAAAAAGCGGAGCTTTAACTCCGCTAATTATTAAAATAATTTAATTAATAAATATCATCGTATTGATCGTCATCTTCAAATGTTGCGAGTGGCTGCAATTGAGTAGAATATGGAACCAATGGAATCGGCTGAACAATAGGAGTCAGTTGTATAAAATCGGAGGGAGGAGCAATTGGTACTGGGCCCCTATTATTAAGTTTTCTCCAACTTGCAGTGGGTTGTTTAGGTCTCCTTAGAGCCTCTTGCCTTCTTGCAGCTTCTTCCCTAGCTCTCTGCTCTTCCATCATTCTTTTCTTTTTGCTCATAATACTATCCTCCTACTATTACTGAACTTTCTTTTTGCTACGAAACGCAAAGAAGCTAAATACAAACACAAGCAAGGATATTCCCAGCATTATGATGCCACCATAGGCAAGCATCATTGGTAGGGGTACTGTAGCAACAAAAGGTATGAAGTTCATTATTTCAGCAAAGTTCATCCCCGCCGCCCAAATAAATCCTCCAAACACTACCAGAAGATTCATAACAAACATTAAAATGCCGCTAAGTACAAAAAGCTTTCTTCTCTTAGGAGTAAATGCTGCGACAAGTAATCTTATCAGGAAAATTACTGCTATTATGAGTCCCAATGCAAATGCAATCGGAAGGGCATAATATGCTATCATTTCTACTGTACCTACATTGGCAATATTAACCATACATTCATCATAAAAATAGGATGTTTCTGCGAGATCGGGCATGAAGGACTTAACAAAACCCATGACCACATCTCTGTCTGAAACGGCAATTCTTGGATCCCCCTCGTTAACAGGTGCTTTGGAAAATAACGAAGTATACTCCGGTAAAACAGCAAAGAATGATAAAGCGGCAACTGCTACATAAGCAAGAACTAAAACGAGTAAAAGTATTACAAAAAACCCTCTCTTTGATTTCATTGGCAAAGTACGAGTTTTTGCTCCACCAGCGCCCATTCCTGATTCTAAATCATCATAATTTTCTGCTCTTCTATAAGAATTTCTACTAATTTGAGCCTTGGCTTCCATTCTTTGGGTTTTTGCTGCGACATAGTTAGCTACATAAGGGGAAGACATGTCTCTGTTACTTAACAGATAGCTATTTGCATATCTATTTGAATCCGGATTTGCTCTTTGTTGCGAATTAGCATCGTATCCCATAATTACCTCCATACCATTATTGCGAACAAAATTTCGCCTGTTAATCTAAGTCTTTTTTGTTTCTTTTTTTAACTAAATTTGCCGGAGAGAAAAAACTAATCAAGAAAGCAAGTAGAGAAATACCTCCAATAATATACATTCCCAAGGCGACATCATCCAAAAAGGTGTTTAATCCCTCAGAAGTGAAGCCTGCATATTTATTAATTATTCCCACAACCCCGGTTAAGAAAAACAACAAAACAAACAATGGTAACAAAAACCCTTTTCTTTTAGCCGATCCTTTAAGTAATCTAGCGAAACTTCTGATCACCAGAACTACGGCAAGTATAATAAATATAGTGAAAGCAACAGGTGAAATAAAATCTGTCCATCCTTCATATGTATATCCTATCGAATCCCAAAGATGAATTGAAAAAGCACCTTCAACACACTCTCCTATTCCTGTAACAAAAAACAGGATTGGCTTCTGAACAAACCCATTAACGAAGACCTCATAAATATTGACTACATATGCGAGTATAACCATCGCAAGAGATAGAATCATAAGCAGAAGTCCTACTACTCTAACTGGCTTTGTTTTTTGTCGAAGAATAATATCATCCTCTGATTTTTCAATATTTTCTACTCCATAATTTGAAGTCAAATTATGTGCTTCATTAATAGCCTTTTCTTGATTAATCCTCTCCATTTCTCTTGAATCAATTTCTTCTTGAGAATAAGGTTGAAATCTAAAAACTTGATTGGGCTTGTATTGCCAAATTTCTTGATTGGGATTTACAAAAGGGACGACAATAAATGGTTGCACAACAGGATTCGCTTGTCCCCCACCCATAGCTGTTAGCCCTTCTGTTTGAACTATCGGTTGCTGAAGTTGCTTGGGCTGTTGTATTGCTTCCTCTTCAGGTGGAGTTTTTTCGTTGGTTTGGGTTATATCCTCTTGGACAGGTTGCTGCTCAGGAGTTGCTTCTTCGGAGTATTCATATCCCTGTTTAACTTTTTTAAGAGCACTTACAAATTCACTTCTTGGTCTTGGCTTTCCACACTTTGAACATCTGTCTTGGTCTATGCTATTTACAGTTCCACAAACAGAACACACAAAGGTAATTCTGGATCTATCAATAGTCGCAAGAGCATCTTTTTCAAAGCTTTTCTGCGCTTTCTCCAGAGCTTCCTTCATCGCATTAGAACTTGAATCACTGAGTGGCTTCCCGCAAGAAACACAAAAACGACTGCTGTCTAAGTTAATCTCCCCACAAGATTTGCATTTAATCATAATTGTTCCTTATTAGAAAGGTTATACAACCCCTCAAAAAAATTTCCCATTTAAAACATTATACAAGAAGGGCTACTATTAATCAATAGATTGATACGTCAAATTACGCTAATCAAAACAAAAAAAATACAAAGTAAATATTATTTCTTGTTAAACTTATCTCTTAACTCTACAATGCGGTAAAATCTAAGTTTGCCAGAAAAATATCCAGCCTTCTTGAAATATGCATTTCTCATGAACTGATAGGGAGTTCCATCCGAAGACTCTAAGACAAATGGCTCAACTACTGCTCCGTCAATTGTTATCAAAGAATGCTGATTCAATCTAAGCTTAAAGTCGCTAATTCCATCTTCGATATCATTCAACAACTGGTCGTATTTATACAGTTCACAAGGGACTCCGTACTTGCGTGAAACCCATTGAATTGTTCCTTGGACCTTCATATTTGCATTTTCTCCACCGCTCTGGCTATCTTCAATGTAGTTACAATGTATAACCGAAGGCATTCCATTTTTGTCATATTCTGTGGATACATGTCTAACGATAAATGCAGACTTTAGCCTTACGATTCCACCTGGAACTAGCCTGATGTATTTTGGGGGAGGATTGTCAGAAAAATCCGTTTTTTCTATATATATCTCTTTGGTAATAGTTACATTATGGGAACCTATACTAGCGTCATTGGGATTATCAACAGCCGAATATGTTCTTTCTTCTCCATCATAGAAATTGTCTATAACAACTAATAATGGTTCCTCAACCGCCATTGCTCTGATAGCATTTCTATTGAGGTTTTCTCTCACACAATAGTCTAGCAACTGGGAATCTACCTCACTGTTTGCCTTGGCAACTCCTACCCTTGTGCAAAAATCTCTTATAGCTTCTGCGGGATATCCCCTCTCTCTCATACCACTTAGAGTAGGCATTCTAGGGTCACTCCATCCGGAAACGAAACCAGAATCGACCAAGCTTTTTAAGAACCTTTTTGACATAATCGTGTTCTTAATATTTAATCTTGCAAATTCAATCTGTCTGGGTTTTGGGTTAAAATCACAATTGTCAACTACCCAATCATATAGAGGTCTATGATCTTCAAATTCTAGGGTACAAATTGAATGGGTAATCTTTTCAATAGCGTCTTCTATTGGGTGGGCAAAATCATACATCGGATAAATACACCATTTATTAGAAGTTCTATGATGAAAAGCATGAAGAATTCTGTAAATTACTGGGTCCCTCATATTCATGTTCGGACTGTTCATATCAATTTTTGCACGCAAAACTTTTTCTCCATCAGCATATTTACCATCTCGCATATCAGAAAAAAAGGATAAATTCTCCTCTACTGTTCTATTCCTAAATGGACTTTCTTTCCCAGGGGTTTTCAAATCCCCCCTTGAAGCGCTGATCTCATCAGCGGTAAGATCGCATACGTAAGCCAAACCCTTCTTTATTAGTTGAACAGCGCAAGTATACATCTGCTCAAAATAGTCGGAGGCGTAAAGCTCCTGGTCCCAAACATATCCTAACCATTTGATGTCTTCTTTTATACTGTCTACATATTCTATATCTTCTTTTGTGGGGTTAGTATCATCAAACCTAAGATTGCATTTCCCATTAAATTTCTCTTTTATCCCAAAATTAATGGATAAACTCTTTGCGTGTCCAATATGAAGATATCCATTGGGTTCAGGAGGAAACCTTGTAAGTATGCTATCATGTTTTCCGGACTCCAAGTCGCTGACAATTATTTCTTCTATAAAATTATTCGCTTCCATTTTTACTACCTTCTAAAAATCTTTCATATAAAATTAATGACCACATTTGTGAGGAAAAACTATATCAGAGGATTTAATAATCATTCCTTTCTCGGAATTCATAAAGCCAAATTGCAAAAAGTAGTCCTCACTGTAATCAATAGTAATATATTCACTAACACCAGACAATACATTTAAGAGTGCTCTAGTAAAAAAATCTCCATATCCCTTTTTTCTGTATGATGGTAAAATTCCTATGCTATTTATTGCTGAGTTTTCGGGATTAACCTTAAGTTTTGCAATTCCTATCTCTGTTCCTGACTCGCATAATACATATCCCACTCCTCCATCAAATTTCTTCCCGAAAATTTCCAGGGAAAGTCGGTCTAGAATATTTTTGTCATTTGTACCAGCTACAGAAAGCATGTATTCTACCTTTTAACTATACATCAAAGTTAGTTTATTGCGATTTAATAATAAAATTATTTTACTCGATATCTTATGGTTAATAAATAACCTTGTTCAAAATCTTATTGATAATTAATATTGCTATCCAAAATCTTATGGATTTTTTAATATTACTAATCCTTGGATGTATTCTCCGTTTCATCAAGCAATTTTAAATATTCTTGGTATATTTTATCTAAAGTATCCTCATCGGTTTCCAAAGAAAGATTGCTCTCTCCATTTTCACTTTCTTCAACCTTGAAAACAAGCACATCATCCTCAGTCATCCCTTCTAGAACCTCAATCGGTTTCAATATAGTGTAGAAATTTCCATCTAACGGTATCCCTGCTATTTCCAGAAAATCCACCTCAGATCCATCAGGGGCGGTTAGAGTTATAAATTCTTCTCGCGCAGTAATAGTCTCTTCACAAGTCTCATCGGTTACAATTTTATTTTCGTCCATAAATATTCTCCTATTTTTTGTTGTTGCTATTATACACTATCTTATTATTAATTGGTAGCATATATAACAGTCCCCTATTTTTCCCTACAAAACTAAGTTAACTCATTACCCTTTTCTAATCCTTTGGTAGCAGATCCAATAGGCACCTATGTTTTCCCGTTAAAACTTAGTTAACTCATTACCCTTTTCTAATCCTTGCGTATTTTTTAGTCAACTATTAATTTGACATAAAACTGTAAAAAATTTATAATGATTACCGTTGAATATCAATGTTTTCAAGGAATATTTGCGCCTTTAGCTCAATTGGATAGAGCGTTGGTCTACGGAACCAAAGGTTGGGGATTCGACCTCCTCAAGGCGCGCCAAAAGGAGAGCTTTTTGCCCTCCTTTTTATTTAGGATAGATTTGAATTTTGTTCATAATACTGCTAATATAGTAAAAGTGTTTACCACTAAGAGTCCCGGACGTTTTATTGAATATAACAAATGGGAAAAGATTATTAATATATCCAGCAAACAACCTTTATTTTGAGTATTATATGAAAAAAATTATTCTATTACTTATTATTTTTTCCTTTTGTCTCCCATTATCGGGGTGCTCTTCGTCACTGCCAGAATACGAGTATACTTATTATCCAAACAATCATACTCTAAGCTCAAGTGAGGCAAAGTCCCTATTTATCAGAGCTTTAGACGAGTTGTCAGTTAAACAAAGTGCAACTCTAGAAACCTTAGGTGAAGATGGACAGTTTAATACATCAACCTATAGCGTTACTCCCCAGGGGCTTCAACTTATTAGTCAAGAAAAACCACTATCCATCAAAGTCTATCGCAGAGGTTTTTCCTCAGATTGCATAATTATTTTGACAGAGACCTTTTTTGATTCTGGATACGAATATATGATAGGAGAAACAAACTATACTGTTATAGATTTTATAGAAAACAGAACAGAATACTATAAATCAGAAGATTCGATTATAAAAAAGGAGAGTTCAACAAAATTCGGAACGGTAAACACTGATTATTATCAACCCGTAATCGCTTCACCATCAAACGAAGAAACCCTTCCGCTTTCGGAATATGGGGACACAATATCCCAGTACTCTGATTCTCTTGTTTTTCCAAATCTTTATACAGAAAATAGTATCAGCTTTAGTGAACAAAGCGAATCCTTCTTTTCAGGAACAATGAGTGGTTTACAAGGAGTTATAAGGTTCAATAACTTTACCCCCTCGGGAACAAACACCATGTTTGATATTTCAATCACTTTATCTCGTGGAATAATATCGGAAATTGACTATAAATCTTACGAATATATCGATTCGATGACAAGAAAAGACTGTTCATGTATACTTTATGTATCATATTCTCCAGAGTGGAATAATCAATATTCTGGAACACCTATATAACCTGCAAAGCAATATACTAAGCCCGATATCAGAGAGGAATACTCAATATTCTGGAAGACCAGAATAAACTGCAAAGAATTATCCAAAAGACCAAAACCAGAGTGAAATAATCACTATTCTACCACTTCAAAATATATATAAAAGAGGTATTTTCATGAATAGAGCAGAACTATTATTCAAGGTTGTTGATTTAATTTATCACCGCTCACAAAACTGTATACTTTATGATGATGTCATCGCCAAAACCAATATATCCTATGGAGAAGATAAATTAAATAAACTGGACGTTTACTACTGCGATTCTTCAGAAAAAAAACCTGTTCTCTTTAATATTCATGGGGGCGGATTTGTTGCGGGAGATAAAAAACATAGAGTCAGCATAGGCCACATTTTTGCAAAAAAGGGATGGTTTGTAGTGAATATAAACTATAGGCTTTCTCCAAAAAATCCTTTCCCCGCACCCTTACAAGATTGTTTTCAAGCTTTGAATCATCTACTCAACCTTAAAGATGAATTTAACCTTGATTTGGACAAAGTTGTTCTAACGGGAGATTCCTCTGGAGGTTACTTTGCAGTAGAAATGATTGCCGCTTTAAAGAATTCTGAACTTAGAAACAGACTATCTCTGCCTGAAAGCACTATTTCCCCAGCCGGGGTTATGGGCCTTTTTGGGCCATACGATCTACTAACTGCGGTGAACTCAAAGCTACCCTTCGGGATGGTTAGGAGTGTGATCGAGAGTTTTCTCGGAATTAAAACAGACAAAACCTATGAGTGCTTGAAGAATTATAAGTATATTACCGATATGGCCCCAATTAATCATGTAAGTCCAGACTGGTGCCCGGTTCTTTTGGCATATGCCGAACAGGACTTCTTTTGTGCAGGACACGCTGAAATGCTTTTCAATAAACTGAAAGAAACAGGCATATATGTGACTGAGACACACTCGTCTGAATATAAAGACAACCACTGTTACCATCTTTCTTACAAAAAAGAAAGAAGCATTGCTGCCTTCCAGAAGTTTTTTGAGTTCTTGGAAATGATTAGGGCAGGTGGGCCCACCAAGCAACAAATGACTGATAATTTGAATGAAAGTAATTAATAAATTCTTTTTTTCTGAACTTTGAAAGCCTAGAAAAATGCTTATTTTGTTAAAAAAGTTTTCTTTCATAATACGTACGAGTAATATCACCAAAATTTAGTGTTTTCCCCGTGCGCGCGTCAAATATAATAGATAGCCATTGTGAAAATTTTTGATTGTATTCTTATAATTTATCTGTCTCGAATAATAAAATATATGTCTTGTGAAAATATTTGATAGTATTCTTATTAGCTATCCGTCTCGAATAATAAATCTTACGTCTTTGGTCCCAGCGGATTATACGGGAACTGCATGGATTTCTTTTGTTTCATCTTGAACTTCATCGGATGAAATTTCTCTTTAATGAACAAAACTAAATCCTCATAATTCCCAGAGGTCATGTTCTCTTTCTTTATGTAATAAATCGTTGCAGGACTGGTATATAAAAAGATTCGATCCTTTCTAAGGGCGATTCTGTCTACTTGAGTATAATCTCTTACCTCGGTAAAAGATTCTTCCCCGTTTTTTTCGTGGGTCTCTATCGCATATTCATTCTCGTCAAAAGTAATTGTCCATTTTCGAGTATCACGAGCCAAAAATTCTTCCTTAAATTGTCTCTTCCCGGTATAGAGATATAACAGCACGACAGCAAGTGTCAATAACAAGGTAATTCCACTCATTATTAACATAAATATTTGTTGGAAAACAAAATAAAGTACTATTCCCCCAACAAACAATATTCCAAGTAAAATTATTTCTTTTAGACCAAAATATCTTCTCAAATAATACCTGTTGCACAACAGGTAATCGTTTTTATTAATATCTACATCAGCAACATACATCTATTAGTTTAAAAGTGTTGGATAAACACCATTCTCCACATCTAATCCTGTAAGCGTCCATATCGAGGTGTCGAAACCCATGTTTATTCTCAAATAGGATCCGGCATTAATATCTTGATAAGTCAAAATGGTTACAGTGTTAAAATCAGAATAATCAATACCATTTCTTTCAACTGACTGCTCTTCGACACAATATACATTTTGAAATACATCGGAAGTGTTTGTGCTATGCCCGACAAAATTGTTTACATAAGCTGGATTAGTAGCATTTATAGGTCCTCCCTCTTCTGCAACTCTATTAGAAATACCCTCGACATCTCCAAAAGCTATGCAATTACCTATTAGCATTTCGTTTGATTGTCCAACCATTCCGCCCGCAAAAACAGGATAAAAAACACCAAGAACCCTAACCTCTTCCCCATCTGCATTTTCGTATGTTGTTTCCGAAGCATTTGCTATTACATTTCCATAAGATAAACAATGATTGATTGCTTTAAAAGAGATTCCTGAAACATCATTTTCTTCCACAGGATTGAATATTTGCCCGCTGAAATCCTCCCATCCAAAGTAGGGAATATCAGATACTGCCCTTCCTATTAGCCCTCCTGCGTATTCTGAAGCAAAAACATCACCCGAAGCATAACAATTATTTACCATACCCCCGGTTGCTATTTCGTAATCGAACTTATTAACCCCTATCAGTCCTCCTGCAGTCCTTCCCTTTACACCACCTGTTGCATAACTACGATTAATTATTCCAAGTGTATGATTGTATGCAGCTAAGCCACCAACAACCGAAGGATAAGACAATGAACCTTCGATAAATCCTGTAGCAGAAGATCTTTCTACCAAACCATTGTTATATCCAACCAATCCACCAGCACACTTTCCAAATATTGTTGTGATCGAATGGCAAGAAGTAATAGTCCCTCCGTATATGGCTTCAACCCCACTACTGC
This sequence comes from Firmicutes bacterium ADurb.Bin080, assembly GCA_002070965.1. Taxonomy (GTDB): domain Bacteria; phylum Bacillota; class Clostridia; order Christensenellales; family DTU072; genus MWEH01. The sequence goes on from MWEH01000107.1 coordinate 46,541, forward strand.
CTGCTACCCCATTACTGCCGACAACGCCTCCGCAGTAAATTTCAGTGGCATTTGAGTAAGAAATTATCGATCCCTCCGTAGAAACTCCGCTAACAGTTCCTCCGTTTTCAATCCTCCCGACAGCCCCTCCAAGAGACACTTTTGTCGAAGGTTTTGCTGTAACCCAAAAAGTATCTACAAATTTTCTTCTATATGTCATTTCGGAATTAATTATCTGCCCTTTAGCTGAAGAGTTGAGCAAAGTTCCCCCATCTAATTGACCAACTATTCCACCAATCATAAACCGGGATTTTTCTCCTTCTAAGGTAATCTTGTAATCAACTAAAGTTACATTTTTAACCTGTCCTTTCACTTTCCCAAAAAACCCTATTGGAAGCTCATTAAACTCCTCATCTTCGACTAAATCATTAATTGTCATGTTAGATATCGAGTAACCATTCCCATCAAAAACACCTTCAAAAGGTGTGACTATATCTCCAATAGGGGCCCATACTCCGTATTGAGATAAATCCAAATCCCTGACTAACGCGTAACTCCCCAAAAGATCATCTTTCACGCTCAATAATTGCTCCACATTTTCGATTCTAATAGTTAGGTTAGAAATCCACTTCGCATAAATTGTTGTGTTTCTGGAAAAGGTATATGGAAATTCCAATTTGCTTCCTGAAAAATCGGATGCCAAATACCATCCTTCAAAACGATATCCTACTTTGTAACTAGCACTGGGTGTCGGAACTTGAGAAGGGTTTAAGGTTAAAACTTGCATTGAAGCAATCTCTTCAGAGGTACCAGTTGAAAAAGAGACTGTGTACCTGACTTCAGCAGGAGTATCATCTGCTCTAAATAAATTAGTGAGGGGAATACCCGAACCCTCCAAAATAACACTATCCGAAGGAATTCCACAGGACACGCAGAAAGCGCCCACTGAAAGGGTCAAAAGAACGACAACAAAAGCGAGAAGGATTCTACGCATGCTTACTCCATATATCTCCACTGTAATCATATTCTATATCAATAGGTGATTTATGTCAATATTGCGCGCGTGTGCATATTATGAAAATATAACGAAAAATAAACAATACTTGATTGTTGCTGCTAAATAAATACGATAAATAATTATATACGAATTTAAAACTTTCCCGATTTATTCTTTCTAATCCACATTGAATGAAAAAGAGAGCCGAATACTCGGCTCTCTCTTGTGAAAGGTAAGTATTGTTAATACAATGCACCCTCTATAGATGAAGGTGCACCCTCTAAACTTATATTTTTAGGTATATACTCTATTTGACACGTGACTGGCGTGACAGATGTGACAGTTATTTTTCTTCATCAAGTTCATTTCTTAGCTTTTCAAATAAATCAGGAAATAAGTCTCCCAATGTAGGACCATTGAATTCTTCTTTTTCAAACTTAGGTCCTTTTTTCTTTACCATTTGTCTTGGCCTTGGTTTCCTATAAAAGCTGCTTGCGTCAGGAAACGGCATTGTGCTTAGTTCTTCCTCTGTTACATTTAATATTTTAAGTAATTCATCAAATGGAATAATTTTGATATCCTTGCCTTCTGCTATTGCATCATTAACATGCTTTAATCTAGAACAGTGTCTAATGTTACCTTCATCATCCTTTGCATCGCAAGTTACAAATATATCATTATCAGATGCTCTCATCTTATATGTAGCATTATGATTTGTTAATAATTGAACCAACGATAGCATCTCTTTAAAATGACCAATTTCATAATTTAAACTTACACAAAGTGATTTGCCATTCAAATCTGGTTCAACAATATCTCCTTGAGGCTTTACTCCATCTAGAAATTGTAGTAACATTCTATAATTACGACCTCTAACAGTATTATTGACTCCACTTTTAGCAGCTTCATATCTTTTTTGTTGTCTTATTTCAAAATCGTCATAAGCAATTTGATTATTCTCGCTTTTACCAGAACAAGAATCACATAACTCAATTAACTCTTCTAGCGAACAGTCTAATTGTTCACACATACCTTTAACTAAATTCATTGTTAATTCCGAATCATCATCACTCTTATGAAGATACTTTGGCTTCTCAACACTTAATGATTCACCTGCGTTTTCCAAAGATATACTTTTTCTGATATTTGAAAACTCAGAAAACATCTTTTGGCTATCAGCAAATTTAAAATTAATTGGATCTAATTTGTATCTTATACAAGCAATTCTTAGAAATCCTGCATCATTAGAAATAGCATGTCCAACTATTAGTTGATCTGGATGTTCTATTATCTTTTTAATATTTTCATAAAAATATGGAAATTTATTACTTCTATAATAAGTTGACTCAGGATAATAAAGATATAAATCTCTACCATCAGGTCTACCAGTAAGATCAAATTTGTTTTCCGGGTTAATTGTAAAATCTTTCTTTTCTAAAATGTTAAACTTGTCATCTGTAATAACATAACCAAATTCACATATATTTCTACCATTACAACACTCAATATCGAAAAATAAATATCTCATATGTTTCATCTCCCTTTTACGCTTCTATTATACCTTTAAGCTGGTGCTTAGAATAGAACATAAATTACACTACTAGAAAAAGAGGAATGAATCCTCTTAATCTAGTTTATGAACTTAACATTAGAATCGAACATCTTAATTC
>MWEH01000108.1 GCA_002070965.1 Firmicutes bacterium ADurb.Bin080
AACTGGAAATCCCCCAACGAAGTTCTTACTTCTTTTTTTTCAGCAAAAGTGTAACAAATGTTTTACAACCCTACATTAATGCAAGGGTCAAGGGCTTGAGGGTGATTGAATAAGGTTGTAGCAATGTGATATAATGCACTTTGTTAGCAGAGGGGCGGATGTTTAGACAATTTAAAGATTTTAGATCTATGACTTGGGTTCTGTTGGTAATCGTATTACTGGTTACCGGTCAAGCAGTAGCCGAGTTATATCTCCCCGAAAAAATGAGTGAAATAATCAATGAGGGAATATATATTGATTATGAGCCCCTTTATAAACACCTCGAAATGGATAAGCCAGATAGTATCGGGGGAGTTGATAGCGAAAAAACCCTTAAGGGATATGATAAAGATAAAATACCAGTTTTTGAAATGGTTGAAGGTTTTTCAACTTATGATTTAACCGAAGCGCTTGAAGAAATAGAAGGGGATCAGAGTGTTAATATTACATTCAGAGATATCCCTATTCACGACAGCAAGGAACTTTTTGAAAAGGTTATAACCCCCTTTCTAGAAGGGTTAAAGCCCTATCAAAAGCTTGGGGCAAATTATAATGAAGATTACAACGTAACTGAAAAAGAGGAAATCCGCAAGGTAATTAATACTTTAATTATTTTTGAAAATGGGGACCCAAGATCAATTCCTATTGAAGAATCTTCAGGAAACACAATTTCAGTAAACAGTTTGCTTGATCAAGATCCAGATGCTGATGAAGATGCAATGGAAAACAGTAGTAACAGAAAGATACTCACTGCTTGTGTTAGTAGAATGAAGCACTCTATATATGGAAACATTATGCCTATACCAATTGATTCTGAAGGAAATAAAATTCCGACCGATGAGTTTGGACAGGTTATTGATAAAACAAAATTGAGATACGTCTATTCCAATAAAGATGAAGAAGAGGTATCCTCTGCAAAAGAAAGCTATACCGGAAGACCTGACCCCATGCCCGATTATGAGGTTATTATATGTAACAATGTTTTGGGGTACTCATACAAATATCATGGGGAAAAATGGGTGGATCGAAAAAGAGGGATCAGCGATTTTGATGCTCAATTAAGGGCTGATTCATATAATTCAGATCTTTTGTACCAGGTATTAATCGCGGAAAATTCTGAAAAGTTTACTACGCAACAGGCTGCAGATTATAAATTCAGAATAAGTGAAATGGTAAAAAGGTACAATGATGATGATCAACTAATTCTGCTTGACAGACTCTTTTCTTTAAAAAACAGCTCTGCAAAAAGAATAATGAAAGCGATAGACGATACCTGGAAACAAAATGACCAGGGAGAAAGCATCACTTTAATAAGAGATAGTGAGTGGCGACAATTTTGGATTAAACTTGCAGATTATTTAACCTTGACCCCAACAGGAACAGCTATCAGGGCTGGAAAGGTTTATGAGCTGATGACGGCTGATGATATGCTGCTTCCGGATGGAGAGGAAATACAAACCAAGGATTTGAACTTCATTCTTATCAGAGGCGGTTACATGATATTATTAACGCTTGGTGCCGTATGTGCCGCGATACTTGCTGCCTTGTTTAGCTCTAAATATGCCTCCGAGTTTTCAGCTTTTATTAGATCAAGAGTCTTTAAGAAAGTTCAGTCTTTTTCCATGGCTGAATTTGATCAGTTTTCTACCTCTAGCCTTATAACCCGTTCAACAAACGATATTAATCAAATTCAACAAATATTACTCCTAATTTTAAGGACAGGATTAATTGCCCCAATTATATTGATTGGAGGTTTCACCATGGCCGCGGAAAAGAGCCTAAAAATGACCTCTGTCCTATTATACGTTTTACCAATCTTGTTTATTGCATCGTTTGTTGCGGCCCGTATTGTTCAGCCAATGTTTAAAATTATTCAAAAAAAGGTCGATAGACTTACTCTCGTAACACGGGAAGGATTGACAGGAATTAGGGTAGTAAGGGCTTTTAATAAGCAAGAAAGTGAAAACGAAAGATTCCAAGAAGTGAATGAGAGCTTAAGAAAAACAGCGACTACAATAAGCAAATATAATGCCATATTGGCCCCTTTAATCTCGGTATGTATCAACTGCGCAATGGTTGGGGTTGTATGGATAGCAAGTAAACAAATCGCCTATGACGAAGACATAAAAGTTGGGGATATGATGGCTGTTATTCAATATATGCAACAAATAATGATGGCATTAGTTATGCTTGCAACAGTCTTTGTAATGTTTCCCAGGGCTTCCGTTTCTGCCGCAAGAGTAAATGAAGTTCTTGATACAAAAGTCAGGCTTAGGGATTCTCTTGAACCGAATAGGAATTACTCGGAAAAGGGTGTTGTTCGTTTTGAAAATGTTGATTTTAAGTATTCCATTGATGCAGAGAACTATTCCTTAAAGGATATTTCTTTTGTTGCCGAAAAGGGAAAAGTTACTGCAATTGTTGGAGGGACTGGGTCGGGGAAAAGTACAATTATTAATTTAATCCCAAGATTTTATGATGTAACCAGTGGCAAGGTATTGGTCGATGGGATAAATGTTAGGGATATACCTCTTGAAGAGTTGAGAGCAAAAATAGGTTTTGTCCCTCAGCGCTCGATGTTATTCTCCGGGACCATAAAAGAAAACCTTAAATGGGGAAAGGAAGACGCTTCTGATCAAGAACTTTGGGATTCGCTTCGAATAGCTCAAAGTGAGAACTTTGTGAAAGGTAAGTCTGGAGCCCTAGATAGCGAGGTCGAACAAGGTGGGGGTAATTTTAGCGGAGGACAAAAACAAAGGCTTTCGATAGCAAGAGCCATAGTTAGAAAACCTGAAGTAATGATTTTCGATGATAGTTTTTCTGCTCTGGACTTCAGAACGGATAAAAATCTTCGCGCTGCTTTAAAACAAGTTACTAGAGAAACAGCGACTATTATTATTGCACAAAGAATTGGCACAATTATGGATGCCGATTTAATTTTAGTTCTTGATGAGGGTAAAATTGTGGGAAAAGGAACTCATCAAGAGTTACTATGCAATTGTCAACTATATAGGGATATAGCACTTTCGCAAATAAGTGCAGAAGAATTAGGAATATAATGAGTGCGGATTTTGATAATAACACAATAAAAAAAGAAGAGCCAAAGCAACCGGCAGGTGGGGGCTTTAATTTAGGGGCTGCTTTTAATGTTACCGGCCCTGAAATTAAAGAAGTCATAAAAGCCAAAAACTTTGGTGGAACTGTCAAAAGACTGGTTAAATATCTTAAGCCTCAATATCATATGATTATTATTATGATAGTTCTCGCTATAATTGGAGCATGGTTTGCTATTTGGGTCCCAGACATAATGAAAAAGGTCACGAATGTTCTTGTCGATAGCTTACAGTTTTTCACAAATATTAGACCCGCTTCAGATCCTGTGAATCCTGGAAATAATCAACTTTTAGATTATATTGCACCAGTTTTATGGACAAGCGCTTCATTGTATGTGTTGAACTCTCTATTTCAATTCATTAGTGCCTTGATTGCTGGAATTACATCACAAAGACTTGTCTGTAGAATGCGCCATGATGTTAAGTATAAGCTTGATAGAGTATCTCTATCGTATTTTGATACAACCCCGTTCGGGGAAATTCTATCAAGATTTACAATTGATATTGAGATGATATCCGCTACAATTCAAGAGAGTTTAAACCAAATTATTACCGGGGTCATGACAGTCGGTGGAGTTTTCATAATGATGATGAGAATAGACTGGTTGTTATCAATGGTTACTCTGTTGAGCCTCCCCTTGTTGATGTTGGTTTCAACGGTTATTGTAAAACGTTCACAAGTTGAATTTTCAAAACAACAAAAGAAAATTGGACAACTCAACGGCTTTATTGAAGAAATGTATACCGGACATCAGGTTGTTAAGCTCTACAACAGAGAATATGACAGCATAAAAATTTACGAAAAAATCAATAAGGATTTAAAACGAGCAACAAGACGTTCCCAATTTTTGTCTGGAATAATTCTTCCTTCGATTAAATTTATAAATAATCTAGTATATGTTGGAATATGCGTTGGCGGAGGATTTAGGGCTGGAAGTGGATTGATTACTATAGGAGATATTCAAGCACTCTTATCCTATACCCGTCAATTTGCTCAACCTATAGAAAACATTAGTAATATTGCAAACACAATACAGTCTTCCGTTGCTGCAGCGGAAAGAGTTTTCCAAGTCTTTGACCTAGAGGAAATGACCCTAGAAGGGTCTAAACAGATTAGTTGCATGGATTGTAAAGGAAATGTTTCCATCGAACATATAGCTTTTTCTTATTCTCCCGATAAACCATTGATACGTGACCTATCCCTTAGTGTCGCAGCAGGTGAACAAATAGCAATAGTGGGCCCAACTGGGGCTGGAAAAACTACCTTGGTAAACTTGTTGATGAGATTTTACGAAGTGGATTCTGGAAGGATTCTTATCGACGGAGTTGATATGAAGGAGTATTCGAGAAATGATTTGAGAAGCCTGTACGGGATGGTTCTTCAGGATACCTGGCTGTTCAATGGAACTATAGCTGAAAATATTGCCTATGGAAAACCTGGGGCAACAAGGGAAGAAATAATTTCTGCTGCTAAGCAAGCAAATGCACATTCTTTCATAGAATTAAGTGAGCATGGATATGACACAGTCCTAAAAGAAGACGCATCAAATATTAGTGCAGGACAGAAGCAACTCTTAACAATAGCGAGAGCCATTCTTAAGGATCCAAGAATTATTATTCTCGATGAGGCTACAAGCTCGGTAGATACAAGAACTGAAAAGTATGTTCAAAGCGCAATGCTTGCGATGATGGAAGGGAAGACAAGCTTTGTTATTGCTCACAGATTATCAACTATTAAATCCGCAGCGGTGATTTTAGTAATGAATGATGGGGATGTTGTGGAACAAGGCAATCATGAGCAACTAATGGAGAAAAAAGGTTTTTATTATGAGTTGTATAATTCACAATTCGCTGGGGAAAAAGATGACTTGTTTAATGTGTCTTGCGAGAATGTAAAGTTTACTCAATCATAAAGTAGTTATTAAAGATTCGCTTGCGTTTTAGCCTTGATTCAATTGTATCAAATATGGTATTTATGATATAATTTTCGTGTTGGTTTAGAACAATTTTTGGAGGAAGGAATGCCCACTTTTTTTAATCAAGTGTTCGAGGATGCACAGCCTGTTGCCCCTCTAGGTTTAATAGTTTTAGAGGGATCAAGAGAGCTTGGAAAAAAAATTGATGATTATTTAGTAAAATGGTATAACACAGATATTGGGAAAAAGAATGCTAAATTTCATAAAGATACTTTTATTTTAAATAGTGAATGTCCCAGATTTACAACGGGCGACGCTAAGGGATTGATTTCCGAGAGTGTTAGGGGATATGACATTTATGTTCTTGTGGATGTAGGAAACTATAGTATCACATACGAGATGTTTGGAAAACATAACAATATGTCTCCCGATGACCATTATGCAGATTTAAAAAGAATAATTAGCGCTGCAGGAGGAAAAGCTGCCAGAATTACAGTCATTATGCCTATGTTGTACGGAGGAAGGCAGCATCGCAGAAATACAAGAGAGAGTCTTGATTGTGCGCAAATGTTGCAAGAGCTGTTTAATATGGGTGTTAATGGGGTAATTACTTTTGACGCACATGATCCCAGAGTGCAAAATGCTGTTCCTCTAATGGGTTTTGATAATTTCTTTCCGACTTACCAAATCATGAAAGAACTTGTAAACGCTTTTCCCGAAATACAATTAGATAAAGATAATTTCATGGTTGTCTCCCCGGATGAAGGAGCCATGAAAAGAAATATATTCTATGTATCCGTTTTGGGCGTCAATCTCGGGATGTTTTATAAGAGAAGGGACTATACTTGCGTTGTAGGGGGTAGAAACCCTATTGTTGCCCATGAATATATTGGAACAGATGTAAAGGGGAAAAACATATTAGTCGCGGATGATATTATCGCTACCGGAGATTCTGTTTTAAGATTATGTAGAGATTTGAAAGAAAAGGGTTGTAAGGATATTTTCCTGACAGCAACTTATGCATTATTTACAGAAGGGATCGAAAAATTTGATGAAGCATATGAGCAAGGATTGTTTAATGCGGTCTTGAGCACAAATCTTACCTATATTAATGAGGATCTTGTTTCAAGAAAATGGTTTATTAAGGCGGACTTATCAAAGTTTATAGCATATATTATTTCTTCATGTAATCAGAATAAATCGGTTTCCCCTCTTCTGAATTCTGCCGATAGAATACATGAATTATTAGGGAAAACTGATGGTTTTTGTAAAGAAGCTACCGAAGCAATTATGAAAGATTTGGACTAGAATCATTCTATTGTTGACATTTAGTCCTATTGTATTTAGTATATATGTAACAATTATTTAATTATTTATGGTATTTTTATCCTTTTTATCCTGTATTTGGAGAAATATATGAAAATTCAATGGTTAGGTCACAGTTCGTTTAAACTCACCGAGAGTACTGGAGTGAGTGTTGTTACCGATCCGTTTGATGGTTCTGAAGTGGGAATCCCTTTCCCTGATATCAGTGCTGATGTTGTTACAATAAGCCATGGCCATTTTGATCATAATAAAGTTGAAAATGTTAAGGATCATAAATTAGTTCTTAACAGCACTGGCATGCACGAGGTTGACGGGGTAGATATTAGTGGTTTTTTAAGTTATCATGATTCGCAAAAGGGTGCAGTAAGAGGAAAAAATATTGTATTTAGATTTAGAATGGATGGGGTTGAGGTATGTCATCTAGGCGATATCGGGGAAAAACTCAGTCCAATGCTCGCAGAATTGATTGGGTCTATTAATATTCTTCTGATACCGATTGGGGGCAGATATACAATAGATGCTGATATGGCAAAAGAATATGTCGATTTCCTTATGCCTGACGTAGTGATACCTATGCACTATATGCAGGATGGATATAACACGGAGTTAGATGACCTGGAAGATTTTTTGAGGAAATTTGACAGAGATTCAATCGAATGTCCAGATACCGACGAGGTGGAATTTGACCGTGCAGATTTTGACGGAGAAAGGACTCGAGTAATAGTTCTTAGAAAAATCGATTGATTTTTCGTAAAAATTTTTATAGATAGAGTAAGTCTTACAACATTATGGTGTTTTTATCGATGGATTATTAGTATCTTCGTTAAAAATATATATTATGTCATTTAGATTATTAGGAGAAAATATGGATTTAAACATTAAAGAGAAATTGGACAGTATGACTGTCTTTGAATTGAGGCATCTTGCAGGAGAACAAGGATTTCTTAACCCGAGCGGGAAAAAGAAGGTTGAGATGATTGAATTTCTTTTATCAAAGGAAGATTTTGTCGCAAGTTTAATTCAGTCTCAAGCGTCAAAGTCAAACCAAAATAGTTCAAATGATCGAAAAAAGAATGCATCGCCCAGGAATAACTCTAATGGAAGACAAAAAGATTATTCAAACGATTCGAAAGATGAAGATGAGGGAGATGATAGCAGAAAATTTGAACATAGTGAAATGGAGATAAGAGAGGGGGTTCTTGAAATATGCCCCGATGGATATGGGTTTTTAAGAGCTTATAACTATGAACAAGGAGACGGAGATGCATATATTTCCGCAACCAGGATCAGAAAATCCGGGTTAAGGAAAGGCGATCTTGTGAAGGCATATGTGAAAAAACTTGCTGAGAATCGTCCGATGAATGTTCAAGAGATAATTCAGGTTAATAATTTACCTACGGAAAAAGCTTTTGACCGTCCCGCTTTTGAAACTCTCATACCAATACATCCTGACTCTAGGTTTAAATTAGAGCTTCCGGGAATTGGAAATGATATGGCAATTCGAGCTATAGACTTAGTGTCTCCCATCGGTAAGGGACAAAGAGGTATGATTGTTAGTCCCCCTAAGGCTGGAAAGACCACTCTTTTAAAAAGAATTGCTCACAGTGTATCATCCAATTATCCAGAAGCTCATTTAATAGTACTCTTGATAGATGAGAGACCCGAAGAAGTAACAGATATGCAAAGAAGCATAAGAGGAGAAGTAGTTTTTTCCACGTTCGATGAAATGCCAGAACATCACACTAAAGCTTCGGAGATGGTTTTGGAAAGGGCGAAAAGGTTGGTGGAACTTGGCAAAGATGTTGTTATTCTGATGGATAGCTTAACTAGGCTAGCAAGAGCTTATAATTTAGTGATATCTCCCACAGGAAAGACTCTAAGCGGAGGAATAGATCCGGGAGCGTTACATTCTCCAAAAAGATTCTTTGGCGCTGCAAGAAACATTGAAAATGGCGGGAGTTTGACTATCATCGCCACGGCCTTAGTTGACACAGGGAGCAGGATGGATGATGTAATATATGAAGAATTTAAGGGGACTGGCAATATGGAGATCCACCTTGACAGAAAACTCTCTGAAAAGAGAATTTTCCCAGCAATTGACTTAAATAGAAGTGGGACTAGAAGAGAAGAACTATTATTAGATTCCAAGGAGCTCGAGGGTATATGGGCGGTAAGAAAAATACTTTCGGTCGGAGATGTACAAGAGGCAACAGAGAATCTAATCAGTATGATGATTCGAACCGGAAATAATGCGGAATTTATATCTCAACTCTCTTTGCAGATACAGAAACTACAAAAAGAAGGATACAGCTTAAGATAAAAAAAAGATCGCCTCCCATAAAGAGGCGATCAATTCATTAACTAAATCTTTTATGCCTTTCCAGAGCAACCCAACACATATTGAATTTTGTGTTTTACTATTTCCTTAACAGCATTTCTCGCTGGTCCTAAATATTGTCTAGGATCAAAATGAGAGGGATTCTCTTGGAAATATTTTCTAATTGTGCCTGTTACAGCCATTCTAAGATCAGAATCGATATTAATTTTGCAAACTGAAAGGGAAGCTGCCTTTCTTAACATATCTTCGGGCACTCCTTGTGCTCCAGGCATATTACCACCATATTGATTAATAATTTCAACAAGATACTGTGGAACTGAACTTGCACCATGCAATACGATTGGGAAACCAGGCAACCTTTTTCCAACTTCTTCTAATATATCAAACCTCAATTTTGGTTCACCCTTGAATTTGAAAGCACCGTGGCTGGTTCCAATAGCTATAGCAAGGCTGTCAACGTTGGTTTTTGTTACAAATTCCTCAACTTGAGCAGGATCTGTATAGCTGCTATCTGCAGCGCTTACGTTAACATCATCTTCAACCCCAGAAAGTCTTCCGAGTTCAGCTTCAACAACAACACCTCTATCATGGGCATAGTCAACAACATTCTTTGTGATTTTAATGTTCTCTGCAAAGCTGTGGCTGGATGCATCAATCATTACTGAGGTAAAACCCATCTGTATGCAATCTTTACATATCTCAAATGAGTCACCATGGTCAAGATGCAAGACTATTGGTAGTCCAGAGTCTTCAACAGCGGCTTCAACTAACTTCTTGAGATAAATAGGACTCGCATATTTGCGTGCACCGGCGGAAACCTGAAGGATTAACGGCGCATTCTCTTCTTTTGCTGCGCTTACTATTCCCTGTATGGTCTCCATATTGTTTACATTGAAAGCTCCAATTGCATACCCGCCCTTATAGGCTTTTTCAAACATTTCTTTACTTGTTACTAATGGCATACTAATACCTCCACCTGATAATGTTAACATTATACTACTTCAAGATAGTAAAATCTACTGAATAAAATTATCGTACTCCAATAATAAATTGGAATTATTAACATAAGCTATCAACCGGGGGAAATTCTTAGAGTCGGGAAAAAAGATTTAACATAACAAATATTTTTGTATTTCTTAATCACTATTGCGACTTTTTATACTATATCGTATAATGGCTTTATGATTAGGAACGATGAAATTATATTGGATTTAGATTGTTGTGGATATAAGCTATATCAATCCCCTTCAGGATATTGTTTTACAACTGATTCAGTATTCTTGTCAGCTTGTGTTAGGGCAACTTCAAACGAAAGAGTTTTAGAAATCGGGTCGGGTTCAGGAGTAATATCCTTTTTGATTGCAGGGAAGACTGATGCGCTTGAGATTGTTGGTATTGAAATACAAAAGAGACTTTATGAAATGTCACTAAGGTCATTAGAGCTCAATAAATTGAACGACAGGGTCAAATTTATTAATGGAGATATTAGAACAATAAAAAATGTTTTGCCAGCTGGGTCATTTGATGTAGTCGTTTCAAACCCGCCATATCAAATTCATAATAGTAAAGACGAGTTATCAGAGAAAGAGATATGTAAGACTGAAGTTTTATGCTCTTTGAAGGATTTGTTAACAGCTACTAAACGATTGCTTAAGTATGGTGGACGGTTTTATGCTGTTATAAGAACTAACAGGTTAGTGGACTTGATTTCAGAAATGCGTGCAAATCAGATAGAGCCGAAGAAGCTTATTCCAATACAAGCAAACATTGAATCAGACATAGATTTGTGTATTATAGAGGGAAAGAGAAATGGTAGGCCAGGATTTCTGACTTGTAAGCCCATTATTATATATGATGAAAAAGGCAATTATACTCCTGAAACTCAGGAGATTTATTATGGTCACAAGAATAAAGGTAATTGATTGATGCAAGGGAAGTTGTTTATTGTAGGGACCCCGATTGGGAATCTAGGTGATCTGTCGTTCAGAGGAAAAGAAGTTTTATCTTCGGTAGATTATATTGCATGTGAAGATACGAGACATTCTTCCCTTTTATTAAAACATTATGAGATTAAGAAACCACTCATATCATATCATAAACATAACGAGAGAGAATCGACTGAGAAGATACTTGAATTACTGAATGACTCAAAGCATGTAGCACTTATTAGCGATGCTGGGATGCCCGCTATATGCGATCCAGGGGCATATCTGATTAAAACAGCCAGGGAGTCAGGAATAATTGTCGAGAGCGTTCCGGGGCCAACTGCGTTGACTTCTGCGATTTCTATCGCAGGAAATGATTTTACAGGTTTTACGTTTCTGGGTTTTTTGCCAGAGAAAGAGTCGAGTAGAAAAAAGATAATAGATGAGTTTAAAGGGTCTTCTTTGCCCTTTGTATTTTACTGTGCCCCCCATGATATTGAAAAGAACATTAATTTTATCTACGAAAGAATTGGAGACAGGGAAGTAATACTAGTAAAGGAAATATCCAAGATTTTTGAGAGTGTTGTATTTGCTAAATTATCAGAAGTTAAGTTTGAAACTGTTAAAGGAGAGTATGTGGCTATTGTTCTTCCCGAAAGAAAGAGCGTGGAAGAGTCAGAGATAATAAAAGCATTGCATAACGAAATAAAGATGGGTTATAAGAAATCTCAAGCAATAAAAAATGTTTCTGACAAGCTTAATGTCCCCAAAAATGAGGTTTATGGTTTGGCTTTATCAGTAAATGCGAATGAATTGGAGGAGTAGTTGACTTTTGCTTTGAAGTTTGTAAAAGTATAGATTTCGTGGTACTATTTTATAGAAAAAATAAATATATATACGGAGAGTGAAAATGAAGACAAGATGGTATAAAGATGCGGTTTTTTATCAGATATACCCACGGAGCTTTTGCGACAGCAATGGGGATGGAATCGGTGACATAAAGGGCATTATCAGCAAACTTGATTATTTGAGGGATCTTGGAATTAATGCTGTTTGGCTTTCACCAGTATATAAGTCACCTAACTGTGATAATGGTTATGATATTTCGGATTATAGAGATATTAATCCCGAGTTTGGAACGATGGAGGACTTCAAGGAGATGCTTAAGGGGATGCATGATAGAGGCATTCGTTTAGTAATGGATCTCGTTGTAAATCACTCCTCTGATGAACACTTTTGGTTCCAAGAGAGTAAAAAGAGTAAAGATAACCCATACAGGGATTACTATATTTGGAGAGAAGGGAAAGGAAAAGATGGGAAGAAGCCTCCAAATAACTGGACTTCAAGATTCACAGGAAAGGCCTGGACTTTCGATGAAAAAACAAAAGAGTGGTACTTACACTTATTCACGAGCAAACAGCCCGATTTAAACTGGGATAATCCAAAAGTTAGAGAAGAGGTAGCCAATATATGTAATTTCTGGTTTGAGATGGGGGTTGATGGATTTAGATGCGATGTAATAACTTATATTAGTAAAGAAGAAGGTCTGCCAGATGGGAAAGGACTTCCGATTTTAAGGGGAGATGAACATTTTGTGTTGGGACCTAATATTCACAAATACTTCAACGAGATTAATGAAAAAGCTTGGTCAAGATACGACACAATGATTGTTGGAGAAGCTATAGGATGTAAACTAAAGGATGCTCCTTCGATAATAGCGGAAGACAGAAATGAATTGGACAGTGCAATTACTTTTGAATTGGTTCAAGTTGACTTCAAATCTGATTTTTTACCCGTAAAATTTAATTTAAGAAAATTCAAGCAAGTTCAATCTGCATGGCAAAACCTTCCGTCTAATTGCTGGCCCACTCTCTATTATGAGAATCACGATCAGCCGCGAAGCATAACTCGATATGGAAATGGGTATGGTATACACAGAAAGGAACTCGGGAAGATGCTTGCTGTTTCTTATTTCATGCTCAGAGGGACCCCATACATTTTTGAAGGGCAAGAAATAGGTATGACAAATATATATCTGAAGCCCGATGAGTATGTTGATGTTATGGCAAAGCAAATATTCACCATAGTAAAAAAAGTCTTTCCGCCACTATTACCTTTTGCAAGATGGGCTATGTCAAAAAGGGCGAGAGATCATGCGAGAACCCCTATGCAGTGGGAAGGAAAACAGGGCTGTGGTTTCACAACGGGAACACCCTGGATGAAGGTTAACCCGAATTGTGATGACATCAATGTTGTTTCTGCCTTAAAAAACCCTAACTCTATTCTTAATTTTTACAAAAAGTTAATTGATTTTAGGAAGGGAAATGACATTATAAAAAATGGAACATATAAAGAATACTATGCAGGGAATAAAAATGTTTTCTGCTTTGAAAGAAAGACAGGAGATAAAGCTTATTTGGTTATATGCAACTTTAAAGAGAAAAACATTCCATTTAACGTTGATGATACAGGGATGAAGGGGGCAAAATTAGTTATTTCTAATTATCCCAATCAAGAGGATGTTCTGGGAGATGCTATTTTATTAAAACCATATGAGGCAGTTGTTTTCGAAAAAGGAAATTCCGATTCAAAAAGAATAATATAGCTAAATATATAAACTGAATACAACTTAATTTTCCAAGAAGTAAAATAAAAACCCGCAGTTACCGGCGGGTTTTTATGTTGTTATTTATGAGTAGAATTACACCAATTCTGAGAAAAACTTAATGGTTTTGACCATTTGGGATGTGTAGGAATTCTCATTATCATACCAACTAGTTACCTTTACAAAGCCTTTTCCATCTGGAAGGGTTGTAGCTTTCGTAAGAGTGGAATCAAAGAGGGATCCAAATGTCATGCCGATAACATCTGATGAAACGATTTCATCTTCTGTGTAACCATAGCAATCATTTGCGGCTGCTTTCATGAAACTATTAATTTCCGCTGCAGTTACTGCTTTCGTTGTAACTGCTACTAATTCAGTAATAGATCCTGCTGGAGTGGGCACTCTTTGTGCTGCTCCATCAAGCTTTCCAGCAAGTTCAGGGATAACAAGGCCAATTGCCTTTGCCGCACCTGTTGAATTAGGTATAATATTTTCTGCTGCTGCTCTGGCTCTTCTGAGATCGCCTTTGCGATGGGGGCCATCAAGGACCATCTGGTCTCCAGTATAAGCATGAATAGTTGTCATAAATCCTTTTTCAATATTCGCAAGCTTGTGAAGATTGTAAGCCATAGGGGCAAGACAATTAGTGGTACAAGATGCAGCAGAAATAATCGTATCAGAAGCTTTTAAAATATTTTCGTTTACCCCAAAAACAATAGTAGGTAGATCGTTGCCAGCAGGGGCAGAAATTACAACTTTCTTTGCACCAGCATCAATATGAGCTTGTGCCTTATCTTTTGAGGTGTAAAAACCTGTGCATTCAAGAACTACATCTACATTGTAGGATTTCCAAGGAAGCTCATTTGCTTTTGCCATTGCAAAAATGGGAATTTCCTTTCCAGCTACAACAATAGATGAATCCTTTACTGATACTTGATCACAAAGGGCGTATCTTCCTTGTACTGAATCATATTTTAATAAGTGTGCCAACATTTTTGCATCGGTCAAATCATTGATCGCAACAATTTCATATCCGGGTGCGTTGAACATTTGCCTAAAAGCTAGTCTTCCGATCCTTCCGAAACCGTTGATAGCTACTCTTACATTTTTTGCCATTGTATTACCTCCGAAAACTATAATATAGTATGATTTTTATTATCTCTAATTTTACTATTTGAACGTAATTTACGCAACTGTTTGAGGGGTCTAATACTAAGATTTATATACATTTTTCAGAAGAAATGGCTCTGAAAAAGATAAATAAAATAGTAATAATAGATTGGAATATTCTTAATACCAAATGGTTATTTGGACAAAAGGAAAAAGAATAGTTTATACACAGGATTAAGCGCATTATAAAAAAATACTATTTTGCTATAATATTTATAATTCTGTCTTTTACATAGATGACTTTTAGCACCGTCTTTCCATCTAACAATCCTTGTTCTTTAACTGTTGCCATAACAGATTCCTCATCAGAACCGGTCTGGATTACTACTTTTCCTCTAAGTTTTCCCATGATTTGTACAGGAATTTCCACGGAATCCATTACAAGCTTGTCAGGATTGTATTTTGGGAAAACAGCTTTATCTATCATAGCCCCATCATTTATTATCGAAAAAAGTTCACTTGTGATATGTGGCGCAACAGGGTTTAATAAAAGAGAAATCGTATTAATTTCTTTTTTTGTTACACATCCTCTGGAGAAAATGGTATTTAAAGCAGTCATTAGGAACGCTATTGCAGTATTAAACTTGCAGTTCTCATAATCCCCATCTACTTTTTTTATAAGTAAATCAAGGTTTAAATCGCTATTATCTACATATTTATCTGGTTTCAATATATCTTGCAAGGCCCAATATCTCGAAAGAAATCTTTGGCAGCCTTTTATCCCATCCGGAGACCAAGGAGCAGGTTTTTCATAATCTCCAATGAAAAGGATAAAGGTTCTAAGTACGTCCGCACCATAATCCTTAAGAACATCATCGGGGTTTACTACATTCCCTCTTGATTTACTCATTTTCTCTCCATCTGCTCCCAAGATTAATCCTTGTGCAGATCTTCGAGCATAAGGTTCTTTATTAGTTACAACTCCGATATCATACAAAAATTGATTCCAGAATCTTGAATAAATCAAATGCCTAGTTACGTGTTCCATTCCTCCATTGTACCAATCTACTTGGCCCCAGTAGGAGTAAGCTTCTGGATTAACTGCAAAATTATCATCTTTTGGACTCATATAACGTAAAAAATACCAACTACTTCCAGCCCACTGAGGCATAGTGTCCGTTTCTCTTGTGGCGGGGCCTCCGCAGATTGGGCAAACTGTATTAACCCAGTCAGAACACTTAGAAAGAGGAGAACTTGCATCATCTGTTGGGCTAAAATCTTTCATTTCAGGGAGCAATAAAGGTAATTGTTCTTCGGGTATTGGGACCTGACCACACTTTTTACAATTAACTATTGGGATTGGTTCTCCCCAATACCTTTGTCTATTAAAAGCCCAGTCTTTCATTTTATAATCAGTTTTTGGTTTCCCAACTCCCAATATTTCCATTTCGTGAATCATTTTTGAAATCGCTTCAGGGACTGGCAACCCATTTATGAGGGGGGAATTTACCATTATGCCTTTATCATTCTTCTCTACATAGGGTTCTTTTTGAACGTCTACATCACTTTTTATTACTTCAATAATAGGAAGACCGAACGCCTTTGCAAAGTCCCAATCCCTCTTATCGTGGGCGGGAACAGCCATGATTGCTCCGGTTCCATAGTCCATCATAACGTAATCAGCAACAAAAACAGGGATTTCTTTATTTGTTAATGGGTTAATTGCTTTAATTCCTTTGAGAATAATTCCAGTCTTTTCCTTTGAAAGCTGAACTCTTTCGAACTCTTTTTTATGTCGAGCTTTATCTTGGTAATCAAGTATTTCGGGCAAATTCTGGATATTTTCTTCAATTGCATGGATTATGGGGTGTTCCGGAGATAGGACTAAAAATGTAGCTCCGTATATTGTATCTGGGCGGGTTGTATAGACCACAACTGGGTGCTGATCATCACCAGATATGATTTGAAAAGTGACTTCAGCCCCAGTAGATTTTCCAATCCAGTTTTCCTGCTCGGTTTTTATTCTTTCAGGGAAATTTACCGTGGATAGTCCAGAAAGAAGAGTTTCTGCATAATCTCTAATTTTTAAGAACCAAACATCTTTTTCCTTTTGAATTACTTCGGAACCACATCTGTCACATACTCCGTTTTGACTTTCCTCATTAGCAAGTACAACTTTGCACTCTGGGCAAAAATTTACAGTAGTTTTTGATTTGTAAGCTAACCCTTTCTTAAATAATTGGATAAAAATCCACTGTGTCCATTTATAATAAGAGGGATCTGTGGTGTCTACAGTTCTGTCCCAACAGAAGCTGTAACCTATTGATTTCAGCTGTTCTTCAAACTTCTTAATGTTTGAGTCGGTTACCTTTCTTGGATGTTGTTTGGTTTTTATTGCATAATTTTCTGTGGGCAATCCAAATGCATCATATCCTATAGGGAAAAGAACGTTATACTGTTGGAGTCTTTTTTTTCGGGAAATTACCTCCATCGATGAAAATGCACGTATATGGCCAACATGCAAACCAGATCCGCTTGGATAAGGGAACTCAATCAAGGAGTAAAATTTTTCCTTATTGGGGTCTTCAGTGACCTCAAAAATATTGCCTTTATACCAGTAATTCTGCCATTTCTTTTCTATTGCTTTGAAATCGTAATCTTTTGCCATTTGCTCTCCACCCCATATTTTTATGCCTTATACTATACACGCGTGCGAAATAAAATGTAAAGTGAAATGCCCAATATAGGTTGGATCACATAATATAAGCATTATGTATACGAAATGAAGAAAATTGAATAAATGAAAAGGTAAAAACATTCTGAATAAGCAGAAAGGAGAAGGCATATTCATTAAATATTAAATGATTACATACACCGGGATTCCCTTTCACACAATGCACACAGGCCCTTCCTTGCAATGTACATGCGTGTAATGTATAATTTAAGTCAAATTAGTTGAATATTTTCCTGATTTTTTTCTTTTGCTTATTATATCTTGAGATCAGGACTGTTTTTTGTGGGATATTAGAAGAATATAGATAAAGCCTCTTATGCGTAAAGAACAATATTTTACATCTTGAAATAGGCTTAAAGGAATAAATAAAAAAATGAAGTTTATTTTCTCAAGCAAAGGAATTGTATTAATCTCATTTTTGCTGATGATTAGTCTATTATCTGTAATGTTAGGCGTAATTTCGGAGAGTTCAAAAAAGACGCCCTTGGGGACAATAACAGCTGAGAATTATGTTCCGGAGAGGCAAACCTTGTACGCGCTTGAGACACAAAATGAATTTAAAATTGGAATAAAGGAGTTTATATTAGATTTTTTAGGGTTGAAAGACCCCTCTTTAATTTCATCTGCTGGCGCAGAAAAACTACTTGATTGCTTTAGACGGGCTGGGATATCTGGAGAGAAAGCACTTAGTTTTTCTAATTTTCTACGAAATATTGTTGACCCGGATGAAGTTTTAGACCTTCAAAACGCTGATAATAAAGAAGATTTAAAGGGGATATTTGCACTACTAGCTTTTTTTTCAGATGTAGAAACAAGAATCGATGAACAATCTGGACAAGAGCTAAAGGTACTAATTTTTAACCCCGAAAAGTATATTATGAATATTTTTGATACGAACATATATTCGGCGGGTTTTATCTCAATTACAAACAATACGATGCTAACTTATGATGAAATAGCAAAAATAATTTTTGAGGTGTTTTTTTCAGAGTCGTTGAGTACAGAAACTTCTATCGAAAGGGAAGATTTCGTTGCAATTTTTCAGACTTATATATACCTTGGATCTTTATTATCAGACTTTAAGCAAAACGGCGGAACTATGACACAAGCAAGATTAATTTCCGAATTAATTTTCCAGTCGGGAACCGAACTAAAAGAAATCATTGATGAAAATGGTATAGAGGAACTGATGAATTTTATCGGCTTTGCTTCCCCATTTCCTTCCCTTGCAGATGATCCTAAATTTTTAGAATTAGTTGAGGGCACTGATTGGATCGAAGCAATAGAGAAGCTGGATGAGATAAGATCAGTTGTTCAAGACAACCAGAATACTGCCCGATTCATGATCACTTTGGCAGTTAATTCTATGATCGGAATCGAAAATATGGCGTTTGAGAGCCTTGCTCGCGCTCAAGCGGAGGAAACGGAAAATCCTCAGATTTACCTATATCTTAGTATGATATCTTTTTCAAGAACATTGAAACAAGCTTTAAATATCGCCTATCAAGATAACTTGCTCATTAAGAATAATGAAGATTTAGCAAATAATTTAGCGCTTTTGCTTACTCGCGCTAGAGGCATCGATCAGCCATTCGGGAGCGAGGAGGAAGCAAACATTTATGAAGTTAATGCATTTAACGAGTTATTATTGTTTTTGGATACTGTCGAGGATGTATTTTCTGACTTTAGCGGCGTGAGTTCAATAGAAATGATTAATGATTTATCCCAAGAAAACGTTCTGATTCTAGAGAATTACTATTCAGTTTTTATTGATTACGATGATAAGTTTACGGATAGTTTTAATAGTGTTATTAGTACAATTTTTGTTAATTCAGCTCTTAACCTGTATTTGCAGGCATATGAGTTGATGGTCGGAATTGAGGAGTGAGAAATAAGGAATGATTTTGTTAGAAGCAAAAAATATTGAAAAAAGTTTTGTCGAAAATATAAAGGTTTTAAGAGGGGTTTCTCTTACTGTGCAAAAGGGTGATTTCATTTCTATAGAAGGTGCCTCTGGGTCGGGAAAGTCAACCTTACTAACAATTCTTGGAGGTATTGACCGCCCGGATTCTGGAGAAGTACTATTTTGTGGAGAAGATATTGCTAAAATGACGGAAAAGGAACTTGCCATATTAAGAAGAACTAAAATTGGGTTTGTTTTTCAGTTTTTTAATCTTGCCCCATATTTGACAGTATTTGAAAATGTTTTGCTACCCATAATTCTAGATAAAAAGAAAGTCTCAGAATATGAAAACAAAGCTCTAGATTTACTTAAAGACCTCGGAATATATGAATATAAAGATAGACTTCCCGCAGCGCTCTCCGGAGGAGAACAACAAAGAGTAGCTATTGCAAGAGGACTGATTTTCAGCCCTGATGTGATAATGCTTGATGAGCCTACAGGAAATCTAGATAGTGTTAACAGCGCGGGAATAATGGATCTATTGAAGAGAATTAATCTTGAATTAGGGACAACTATCATACAGGTTACACACAGTAGAGAAAACGCAGAGTATGGGAATAGAAAAATAGTAATAAAAGATGGCATAATTCTAAATGGGAACGATGGGGTTGAAGGCTAAAATACATTTTATAATACCTGGGATTCTTGAAGAGAAATGGATGATTAAATCAAACAACGATTTGCTTATTTTTACTGAGGATCAGATGATTAAAGCAAGAAAGAAATCGTCAATGCGGAAGAGGGGCTGATATTGAATATCCTTTTAAAAAACACTTTCAGAAGCGTTGAAAGCAACAGAGGTCAGGTTTTTGTTATAGTGCTTACAATAATGATTGTAACTGCTATGATTTTTATTTCCTTTTCAATGTTTGACATCTTCTATAATTTAAATATGGCAGAATACGATAGAATAGCACAAGGGTCTGAAATGCTTCTTGGGGACAATCTAGGAAGCAATGAATTCTTTAGCGAGGCAAGGGTTCGAGGCCAGATAGATCCTGAGGATATAGAAAGTGCTTTCTATTTTGCTAAGTTCAATACAATTTTAAAGACCGATACAAATTCCATAACGGTACTTTTAGAGGCGACTGACTTAAGTTCGTATTTCGAAGAAAGACCTTTAAACTATGTCGGTAAATTTACTGAAACAACGCTTAATCCGGATATAGACTACCGACTTCTCGGAGGATATAACACGGTTATAGTTGGAGAAAGTTTTGCTGAGAAAAATTCTTTAAGAGTGGGGCAGCTGGTTGAAGTTTATGTCCCTACATATAACAAGTATGTAAAAATGGTAGTTGAGTATATTGCTCTAAATGAAGGTATTTTTTCTTCTCCAGCTGACATGAACATCCTTGTAGATTTTTCAGGCATTGGAAATCAAGGCCAAGTAAACGCAGTATATTTGGATTTCAAATCTTCCGAACTTTATGATAAGTATTACTCAATTTTTGAAGAAGAATTCCCTGCGATAAGACTCGGGGAGGGGAACAGTTATACTAAGGTAATTCAAATCGTTAAAAACAATACGATGCTTCTTGTCGTGGGGCTTGTTTTCTTGGTCGCAACTATGATGTTGATACTGGTTACATCGTATTTGATTGTAGCAAGAAATAGAGTCGCTGAAATGACAATATTTAAGGCAGCTGGGGCAACTCCAGGGCAAGTCATCCTTATAATGAGTTTAGAAGTGCTTTTGTATGCTTTTTGCGGGGGCCTACTTGGGCTTTTGTTAGGAAGAGCCGCCATGGGTCTTGCTGCATATGTTTTAATTCCATTAGTTCACCAAACTGTAAATTATGCTTTTTGGAAGTACATCGCGGCTTTTGCAATCTCTCTTATTGTAAGTTACATAGGAGCTATTTTCCCAATAATCTCAGTTGCGAAGAAAAGCATTAGACAGTTAACTTCCATTTCAAATAAATTTGCAAAGGATGTTAAGTTGCCTCTCTTCATAATAAGCTCAGTAGCTTTAGTGGGTCTTACAGTTGCTTATTCTATTATGAAAGATATATATCTCTTGATTATTGCCCCTCTTTTAGTAATAGCTTTAATTTTATGGCTATATTCAGCGACTTCTTATGTGATAAGATTCTTTAGTTTCTTAGGAAGAAAGGTATCCGGAACAGGATTGTTATATATGGCCGGATTGAGCATCAAGAGGAACAAAGCGATTCGGACAGTAATTTTAATGATTTCGGTAATCACTGTTTTTACATTCTTGGTTTTTCAAGTCCTAGATATAGTGAATTATGCTGTCGTTCCATTTCGTTCAAGGTATAAGGCAGACTTTATTGTAGTAAATACTGAGAGAGATAATACAGCGCAAGAGCAAATGAAAGAAAAGATTGATGCTGTTAACGGAGTTCAGACTTCCGGATATTTCAATTCAGTAAAATTTATTGTTCCCGGGACTGAAAAAAAGGAATGGACTGTTTATGGGGTTGATAGATTTGATACTTTAAAAATGTGCGCGGATATAGACGATTCAGATATTTTGGATCTTTGGGAAACTAACGAAAATGCGATAGTGCTTTCCAATGATATGTTGATTCGACTGGATCTTGATATTGGAGATACTCTTAGGGCAAATCCTATTAGAACCGATTATGATGAAGTAAGCTATGAATTTATTGTTGTTGGAGTGGATTATACTATAACAGAATATGATAGAATCGGATATTGTAGGTATAATCAAATTGACCATATGAGCCAAGAAACGGTTTTTTTAGTCAAAGCAGAGGAAGGAACCTCCGAAGGAAACACATTTGTGACTCTAAGGTCAGAGATTGAAGATTTTTCTTTGAAAAACTGTTATTCATTAACTTATAAAGAATGGGCACTGGCAAAGCACGAGAATCTTAGCGGAGTTAGTTTACTTATTCAAATTTTGCAAATTGTTTTCTACTTTGTAGGAATTGTAGGTATACTTAATTTATCCATTGTTACTGGGTATGACAGAAGAAATGAAATGAAATTATATAAGATTTCAGGAATGTCTAATTCCGATAATGTCCACTTTTCTTTTTTTGAGGGACTCGTAATTGCTATTTCGGGAAGCAGTTTAGGCTTTATCATTAGCTATGTTGTTAACTTAATTCTTCCGGCTTTTGCCTCAGTAATTGACAAATATATTAGTGTAAACTATTTGCCATATAGCCTTTTACTAATTTTTGGCGTTAGTTTTGTGATGTTTTCGGGAGTCTGGACTCTAATCGGGGCCATTAATCGTAAAAGGAAAATAACAAGTATCAATGAAAGAATTTTAGAATAGATTACTTGATAATTAATATTTACAGTATTTTAGTTTAGATATTTATGCAAAGTTTTGTTTATATAAATTATTCTAATAGAAACCCTCGGAATGATGTTCAGGACAGATTCTTTAAAGGCATCTTATGTTGAGTAAAAAATTAGAATATGATAACATTGTCTTACGATAGGGTATCGAAAGGGGAAATTCATACTCAAAAATTCCTCCCTCAAACGAAATAGAAAAATTAGTCGGGTGTAAAAATGGGGAAACAAAAATCTATTGAAAAACAACAAAAGACAGATTCGAATATATCTTCAAAACAATCAAATCGTAGGACTAGACCTAAATATAAAATTCCTACAAAGTTTTCGTATGGTTTCTGGCGTATATTCCTTACAGTTTGGGCAAGATTGTTAAATATTTCGCCTGACAAAGAATCAATTATTCAAATGAATAATATTGAAGGCCCAGTACTAGCTCTTGGTGCCCACGTAAATGGCATTGATTTTGCAGGTATGATGGCAACTCTTAAG
The DNA here is from genome assembly GCA_002070965.1 of Firmicutes bacterium ADurb.Bin080. Classification (GTDB taxonomy): domain Bacteria; phylum Bacillota; class Clostridia; order Christensenellales; family DTU072; genus MWEH01. The sequence goes on from MWEH01000108.1 coordinate 22,859, forward strand.
AATAAACGTATTGCTTTTGTTGTTTCTGCAAGCCTATTTTATGAAAAGTTTATATCTGGGTTTGTTAGGTTTTTAGGAAACATCATACCAAAGAAGCAGTTTTCTGCGGATTTTGAGTGTATTAAAGCTATGAAATTTTTTATCGATAACGGGATAAGTATTGGCATATATCCGGAGGGCAGAGTTTCTATTGATGGGAAATCCGGGGATGTAGCAGATTCAACGATTAAGTTAATAAAATACTTGGGAGTTCCCGTAGTGTTTTCATATACTCCAGGAGGATATTTGCAGAGACCTAGATATGCAAATAAAATGCGGAAGGGAAATAGATTGTATTCCTATTCGAAACTTATCTTGAGCAAAGAGCAAGTCCAACAAATGGAAATATCAGAAATCAGAGAAGTTGTCAGAGAAGCATTTTGCTATAATGAGATGGAATATCAAGAGAAGCATCAACTTTCATTTATTCCCAAATCTCGAAAGGTTTCACTGACTTATGGACTAGACTTTTTGTTGCACCAGTGTCCTAAATGCCTTGCTGAATGTTCGATGGATGCAACCTCTGGGCCAGAAATGAGATGTAAGAAATGTGGCAATACCATATCCATTGATTCCTTCGGGCATATTTCTCCCGTTAAAGATGGAGACCTTTGTTATGATCGCATAGATAAATGGTATGCTTTTCAGAGGGAATCCTTGTTGAAGAAAATAGAAGATTCTGAGAATTATTCTAGATCGACAAAGGTAGACTTATTAATAAACGATGAATCGAAATTCGCTTTTGAAAAAGTTGATTCAGGGATACTTACTATTGATAAAAATGGTTTTTGTTTTGAAGGAGATGTTTTTCAAGGGTTGACTATAAGTATAAAGGAATCACCATATATAACAGTTCGATTAGGAAAACATATTGATTTTTTTGTGGACTACAGGATATACCGATTTATTTTTGAGGAAAAGGGAGAGCCAGCAGGTTTTAATCTAGCAGCAGAACTCTTACATAAGAAATATCATAGAATCGAAAAACTCTAACATTAAATCTTCTCCCATTCTAAGGAATGCTCTTTCTTTTTTATATAAATACTAAGATTAAATCTATTTTGAGACCTAGAAGAGATTGTTTGAACAAATCAGTAGTTAAATGATATTTGGACTAAAATGCTCTAATTATTGCGGTTAGGGGTGCCATATGCTAGAATTGGTCTTATACTGATATAAATGTGCTCCCGGAGGGATTAATGAAAAATAATGTTTTTGATGTTTTGAGAGAAAGGGGTTTTATTAAACAAACTGTTTTCGAGGATGATCTTTACGAATATTTGGGAAAAGGAAGTGTTCCTTTTTATGTGGGGTTTGATCCAACCGCAGATAGTTTGCATGTGGGACACTTTTTAGTTTTAATGGCAATGAGTCATATGCAACTAGCTGGACATAAACCTATAGTGTTAATAGGCGGGGGAACCGCAATGGTTGGTGACCCTTCTGGAAGAACGGATATGCGTTCAATTATGACGAAAGAAACGATAGATAATAACGTTGAATGTTTTAAAAAGCAAATGTCAAGGTTTTTTACTTTTGAAGGTCCAAACGCAGCTATCATAGAGAATAATGCCGATTGGCTTTTAAATCTGAATTACATAGATTTTTTGAGAGAGGTAGGATCACAGTTTACTGTAAACAGAATGCTTTCCGCGGAGTGTTTTAAGTCTAGAATGGAAAAAGGGCTTTCTTTTCTAGAATTTAATTATATGCTGATGCAATCCTATGACTTTTTAGTTCTGTTCAAGAAGTATGGGTGCCGTTTACAATGTGGCGGAGATGATCAATGGTCAAACATTCTTGCGGGGGCTGATTTAATAAGAAGAAAGGAACAAGAACCCGCTTTCGCTTTAACTTTCTCACTTTTATTGACCTCTGAAGGAAAGAAAATGGGAAAAACGATGAAGGGAGCTCTTTGGCTAGACTCAAAAAAAACATCCCCTTACGAGTTTTTCCAATACTTTAGAAATATAGATGACAACGATGTAAGGAATTGTATGATGTTTCTTACTTATTTATCTGTAGATGAGATTGATAAGTTAACTTCTTGTTATACCGAAAAAGAGGGAATTAGGCTCTTTTCTAAAGAAATAAATAAAGCAAAAGAAATATTAGCTTTCGAAGTGACTAGAATTGTTCATGGAATTGAAGAAGCAAATAAAGCTCAGGAATTGTCAAGGGCGGCTTTTTCGGGTGATGGTGAAATGCCACAGAAAACAATCCCCCCAGGCATAAAAAATATAGTTGAAATAATTGTAGCGCTAGATCTTGCCCCAAGCCGTAGCGAGGCAAAAAGATTAATTCAAGGATCTGGGATAAGAATAGGAGAAGAACTAATTGAATCATTTGACTATTGCATTGATGCGCAAAAGGAAGAAAATGGTTTTGTTATCCATAAGGGAAAGAAAATCCATATTTTTGTTTCTGTTCAATGAAGGAATATATTCTACTATTCAATTTTTATTCTGTTCTTATGTTTTAACTTGAAGAAGTTTAAAGTGTTTATACTATATTTAACGCCCATATAAGATCGATTTGAAGGTTAGTCTTATAGATATTGAAGAGTTATCCCTAACTTAAGTATTTTACACGGACATGAAAATATTCAGATATTAATGGAGAAAAAATGAGGTCTTTTTTAACTATTGAAAAAGAGTGTACTCACGAAACAATTGTAAAGAAAAGTCGGTTTATTTGTTCGCTAAAGCCAATATGTGAATTGAAAGAGGGAATTATTTTTTTAAAAGAAGTCAAAAAAAAATATGCAGATGCAACACATAATTGTTATTCAATTCTAGGATTACCTGAATCAAACGAAGAAAAAACGTCGGATGACGGAGAGCCAGCTGGAACTGGGGGCTTGCCAATAAAGAATATTCTTGTACAAAATGAACTTAGAGGAATAGCATGTATAGTGACGCGATATTTTGGCGGTATCAAACTAGGCGCCTCAGGATTAAGTTCTGCGTATGCAAATAGTGTAGTTGAAAGTCTTGCTCGGGTTAGCGTTGTCGAAATGATTTGGTCGGAAATTTTTGATGTAATTCTTTCGTATAGTGAAGCCATAGAGGCGACAAACCGCTTGCAAAAAGAAAAAATTGTTTGCTTAGGTTCACAATATTTTGAGAAAGTAAAAGTCAAATTTGGTATACCTTCTGAGAAAAAAGATGTATTCTATAGAATAATGGAAGACATTACTTCTGGAAAAGTAAATATGGAGATATGCTCGAAACAATATCTCGGATATAGGAGAGAAATAAATGAAAGTGACTTTATCAAAAAATCCCAAAAATAAGCCAGACGTGTCCTCTCTTGGCTTTGGAAAGTATTTTACTGACCATATGCTTGTAATGGATTATATCGGTGGGAAATGGGCGGACCCAGAAATAGTGCCATATGCCCCATTTTCCTTAGATCCTTCCACATGTGTTCTGCATTATGGACAAGGGATATTCGAAGGACTTAAGGCATATAAAAATGAAAAGGGCGAAGTAACCATGTTCCGTCCCCGAGACAATTTTATTAGAATGAATAAGGGAGCTACTCGGATGTGTATGCCGAATTTTGACATAGATTTAGTAATGGCTGCTCTTAAGGAACTATTAAAAATTGATGAGTCGTGGATCCCATCCGCTCCTGGGACATCCCTATACATTAGACCAACTCTAATTGCAAAGGATGAAATGTTAGGGGTCCATCCCAGCCATGATTACAGGTTTTTTATAATCCTTTCTCCAGTGGGCGCTTATTATTCAACCGGATTAAAACCAACAAAAATACTTGTTGAAGAAGAATATGTTAGAGCCCCGTTGGGAGGAACCGGTGAAGTTAAATGCATGGGAAATTACGCTGCTTCCTTGCTTGCCGGCGATCTTGCAAGACGTAGGGGCTTTGAACAAGTGTTGTGGTTGGATGCCAAAGAAAGAAAGTATGCTGAAGAGGTTGGCGCAATGAACATTTTCTTTGTAATTGATGGCGTTGTTAAGACCCCAGCTTTGGTTGGCTCTATATTGGCAGGTATTACACGCGATAGCGTCATAAAACTACTTAAGTACGAGGGAATTCCGGTTGAAGAGACGAGGATTTCCGTGGAAGAGCTATCTGATGCTTATAAAAATGGGAAACTTAACGAGGTGTTTGGAAGCGGAACTGCGGCAGTTATATCCCCAGTAGGAGTACTTGGAATGCACGGAAAAGAATATATCATTAATAATTTTGAAATGGGGCGAATAACCTCTCTCTTGTATGATCGGCTTACGGGTATTCAGTGTGGAAGAGAGAAAGATATATTTAATTGGGTTACAGCAATTAACTAAAAATAACAAACCGCATGAAAGTGCGGTTTTTTGATATATGGACAAAATTGATTACATAACAATTAAGAAAAATTCAGCAGAAATTTCTGTGAACGGTGAAACTGTTTCTAACATTAATTTAGAGGCACTGTTAAAGAGTGGGCTAAAGGCTGGGGAGGTTTCAGAACAGGACATAAAAAATCTATTGACCCATAGCGAAAAGCTAAATGCTAAAAAATTTTTACTGGCGTCAATAACTAGAAATCAAAAGTCTGAAAAGGAAGCAAGAATTAAGCTATACCAGAAAGGTTTTTCTAGAGTCGCAGTCGAATACGCTTTAGGGGTTGCGAAGGAATACGAATATATTAACGACAAAAAATTTGCATACGAGTTTACTCAAGTTGGAATAAAAACGAAGGGTGAACATAGAATCCGCTATGAATTAAGATTGAAGGGAATTTCGGACAATCTTATAGAAGAAGCACTAGGTAAATATTCCGAAGGACAGAGTGTTACAGCCTTAAAATTTGCGATCAAATATATGTCAGACAAGGAAACTAATCTTAAGAATATAGACAAATTATATAAATTTTTAATGGCTAAAGGATATGACTATGAAATAATTATGCCGATAATCAATAAATTTAGGGGAGATGACTAATCAATTTATTTGTATCCTTAGATACTGAAATATGGTTTTTTGCTTGTATATATTTAATTTTTAGGGAATTTGAATCCTAATCATAGTTTTGAATGTTTTATAAAATCAGATTGAGTTCCCTTTGGTTTACTCAATCATTTTACACTTTATATACTTTATGTTATTCTATCTTCTAATTGCGCACGCGAGAAAAATCTTGCTGGATATTTGGGAGGCTACATATCATGAATAAAAAATACTATATCACAACTCCGATCTACTACAGTAGTGGCAATTTCCATCTTGGCCATTGTTATACAACGGTGGTTTGTGATGCTTTAGCAAGGTTTAAAAGACTCGAGGGTTTTGATGTTTTTTATCTAACGGGAACGGACGAACACGGACAAAAGGTTGAACAAAAAGCAAAAGAAGCAAACAAGACTCCAAAGGAATTTGTTGATGCTTTGTATGAACAGATTGTTTCTTTATGGTCCTTGTTAGGAATTAGTTATGATAAATTTATAAGAACTACTGATGATTATCATGTTGAAGCTGTTCAAAAGATATTTAAAAAATTATATGAAAAAGGTGATCTGTATAAGGCTCAGTACGAAGGACTATATTGTACGCCATGCGAGAGCTTTTGGACTGAATCTCAGCTAGTCAATGGTAAATGCCCTGATTGTGGAAGAGAAGTGAAAATGATGCAGGAAGAAAGCTACTTTTTCAAGTTAAGTAAATATCAGGACAAATTAATGGAATTATACGAAAAAAATCCAGATTTCATTTCTCCAAAAAGCAGAATGAATGAAATGGTTAATAATTTTATTAAACCTGGATTAAAGGATTTATGCGTCAGCCGCACATCTTTTAAATGGGGCATACCAGTTACTTTTGATGATTCTCACGTTATATATGTATGGATAGATGCTTTGTCTAATTACATTACTGCTCTTGGGTATCCGAATGTGCAGGATTCTCTTTTCACTAAGTATTGGCCGGCTGATATTCATATGGTAGGTAAAGAAATAGTAAGATTCCACTCTATAATTTGGCCTGCTATCTTAATGGCTCTTGATTTACCTCTACCCAAGCAAGTATACGGTCATGGTTGGTTGCTGTTTGGCGGGGATAAAATGAGCAAATCTAAAGGTAATGTCACTGATCCTTTTGTATTATGTAATAAATTCGGTGTCGACTCAGTGAGATATTTTCTTCTTCGCGAAGTTCCTTTTGGAAGCGATGGATTATACACGAACAGGGCGTTTCTTTCTCGTTTGAATAGTGACCTTGCAAATGATCTTGGAAATTTAGTTAGTCGCACTACGGCAATGATTGAGCAAAATTTTGCTGGAGTGTTGCCAACTCCATACGATAGTATTGATATGGATCATGAAATCATTGGCATGATAAACAACTTATTTATTTCCGTAAAAAATAAGATGGATGAATTGCATGTCCCAGAAGCTTTAAGCGATATATGGACCTTAGTTCAGAGAGCTAATAAATATATCGATGAGACGAAACCCTGGGCGCTGGCAAAAAATCCTGATAACAGGGAAAGGCTAGCTACAGTGCTATATAACCTTTCTGAGGCAATCAGGGTTATTGCCGTAATGCTCTCACCATTTATTCCAAATTCCTCCAAGATTATTTTAGAGAGTTTCGGATTAAAGGAACCGAAGTTATTTGAAGAAAATACTACTTTTGGTAAATTAAAAGGAGGGGAGACCGTAAAAAGAACGGAAGGGCCTATTTTCCCTCGTATTAATATTGAAAAAGAGTTGCAGAATATGGAAGGTGAAGAAGAGAGTACTGAAAAAAAGCCTGAGATTACAAAGAAACACTCTGTAGAGAAAAAAGATATAATAAATATTCAGGATTTTGCAAAAGTGGAGTTGAAGACCGGAAAAATACTAGCATGTGAAAAACTTCCAAATAGCAGTAAACTTTTGAAATCAACTGTAGAAATTGGAGGAGAAACCAGGACTATATTAAGCGGAATAGCGAAGTGGTACTCCCCCGAAATGATGGTCGGAAGGAATGTAGTTGTTGTAACTAATTTGGCTTCTGCTTCAATTGGAGGGGTGATGAGCGAAGGAATGCTGTTATGTGCAGAAGACACCCAAGGAAATGTAGTTCTGCTGACTCCCGAAAAAGCTATGGAAAGTGGAAGCATCATTTCATAATAATTCTTAAATTTGTTTATGCGAAAATGATTAATAGTAAATAGTGAATGGATATGTATATTGATACACACGCTCATTTAAATGATGAAAGACTGCTAGCTGAAACAGAGCAAATCGTTGCGGATATGGAAAAAGATCAAATATCCCATATTATTAACGTTGGTTGGGATATAGATTCTTCCCAAAAGGCAATTGAAATATCTGAGAAATATGAACGTATGTATGCAATAATAGGTATTCATCCCCACGAAAGTAGCAAAGTGAAAGAAAAGGATTATCAATTGTTATATGATTATTCAAGGAATACTAATGTAGTTGGATATGGGGAAATAGGCTTGGATTTTTATCATAATTTAAGTCCAAAAGACATTCAAGAGAGAGTATTTAGAGAGCAGATAGAAATCGCGTTTGATGCAAAATTACCCTTGATTTTACACGTACGAGAGGCTTACCAATTAACATACGATATTTTGAAAGACATGAGTAAGTTTTTAACTAATGGCTTGATATTACATTGTTATAGCGGCTCAGCAGAGATGGTGAAAAGATTTTCTGAATTTGATGCTTATTTTAGTCTGGGAGGAGCCATTACTTTTAAAAACGCAAACAAAGAGTCGGTTGCAAAGGAGATTCCCGAAGAAAGGCTATTGCTTGAAACAGACTGCCCATACATGACCCCCGTTCCCAAAAGAGGAGAAATTAATTATCCTAAATACATAAAATACGTTGGGGAGAAGCTTGCGTATTGGTTTCCCTACAGGGATATAGCTAGGACAACCTCAGAGAATGCTCTTAGGATTTTTGCGAAAATACAATAAAGGAGATAAATGAACAACTATTCATATTTAGTTGGAAACAAACTATATATTAATTTAACAAACAGGTGTAGTAACTCCTGTGAATTTTGTATCAGGAATACGGATGCATTCCATGATTTAGATTTGTGGCTCAGTGAAGAACCTTCTGCTAACAAAGTTATTGAATCTTTCCCAGATTTGTCTTCTGTAGAAGAGGAGGTTGTTTTTTGCGGATATGGGGAGCCGACTTACAAGCTTGAAAATATTATAAAAATATCCGAGTATCTTCACTCTTGTGGGAAAAAAACTAGATTAAACACAAATGGTCAAGCAGAACTGCTATTTGGGGGACATGTACCCAAAAAACTAAGTGGATTTATTGATACTGTCAGCATATCATTAAACGCCGTAGATAAAGAAAAATACAATACGTTATGTCATCCTGTTATGGGTGAAAAAGCTTTTGACGCAATTATTGATTTTGCAAAGGAATGTAAAAAGTACATTCCTCGAGTCGTTTTATCCGTCGTAGATGTAATTCCAATCGAAGACCAAATTAAAGCCGCAGAAATTGCAAAAGAAATTGGTGTAGATTTTCGAATTAGACATTATACTGAATAGTTTTGGAGGCTATATGGACATTAAAGAAATATTAATTAAAAATAATTTTAGGTTCAAAAAATCTCTAGGACAAAACTTTATAACTGACACCAATCTTCTTGAAGCCATTGTTACGGAGGCAGGTATTTCAAAAGAAGATGTGGTTTTAGAGATAGGAACAGGAGCAGGAACATTAACGAGAGCGATTTCACGTAGCGCGGCTAGAGTTTTGTCTTTCGATATTGATAGTTCCCTCGAACCAGTTCTAAGAGAAACTCTTGCCGACCTCGACAATGTCCAAGTAATTTTTCGAGATATTATGAAGCTTTCTGATGATGAGATCTTATCCTATACAAATGGAGCTTTTAAAATTGTTGCAAATATACCGTATAATATAACAACTCCTTTGATAATGAGATTTGTTGAGAGTAAATTACCTTTAATAAGTGCAACATTTATGGTACAGCAAGAAATTGCTGACAGACTTGTTGCAAACCCTTGCACTCCAGAATATGGGGCAATAACATTGAGCTTGGGACTTAAAACTAATGTAAGTGTATTAAGGAAGGTCAATAGACATGTCTTTTATCCTGTCCCAAAAGTTGATAGTGCAGTTATTCACTTAGAAATGGTTAACGATAAATATGAGTACAAAGATGAAAAAACACTAAAGAGACTTATTAGATCGGGATTTCATATGAGAAGAAAGACTTTTGTCAATAATATAATTGCTTCTTTTCCAGAGTTATCAAAAGAAATAATATTAAATGTTTTACGCGAGCTAAATTTTGACGAAAACGTTAGAGGAGAAGCTTTAAGCATATCGGACTATATTAAAATTGCTGATTCGATTTTTTCTCTTTCGGGTCCTTCGGATAAAGATAGTTTAGCTGATTGCGATCTCTATGAAGATGATATGTATTTTGAAGAGGAATATGGTTCATCTTCAGAAGAATCCAACGAAAAAGGAACGCAGATAGATATTATAGATTATGAAAAATAAATGTTATTGGGGGTTAATATGACTTTTATTTCAGCTATAAAGGGTGACTCAGGGAGATGGCAAGCCATTTTGGTTTTAGTAGCTTACATATTGGTAATTATTGGAATTTCCATATACTCAAGAAAGAAGTCTTCATCACTGGATGGATTTCTTTTGGGGAATCGCTCAATCGGTGGGTGGCTAAGTGCGTTTGGATATGGAACAACATATTTTTCTGCCGTTGTATTTATTGGCTATGCTGGAACTTTTGGTATGAGTCTGGGACTTGCTGGGATATGGATAGGTATTGCTAATGCATTAATTGGATGCTTTCTTGCCTGGGTTGTTTTGGCGGAAAAAACCAGGGTTGTAACCCAAAAACTTAATGCAAAAACAATGCCGGATTTTTTTGAAAAGAGATACTCTTCCCCTGGGTTAAAGGTTTTTTCATCGATTTTAATATTTATATTTTTAATTCCTTATTCAACATCAGTATATCAGGGAATAGGCTATATTTTTGAAGCGGTTTTTTCTTTAAAATTTGAATACTGCGTTATTATAATGGCTGTTTTAACTGCAGTTTACATAGTATTTGGAGGGTATTTAGGAAATACCTTCAGCAATTTCTTTCAGGGTATTGTTATGATAGTAGGAATTGTCATTATAATAGCTCTTATGCTCTCATCAGAAAAGGTCAACGGCATAGAAGGATTAAAAAAACTTACACAAAGCGGATATGGAATTCTTCCATCTTCAGTATCTCCCACAGGTTATTTTCTGGATAAACCTGCGGTAGTATTATTTTTCAATATATTACTAACTTCTTTTGGTGTATGGGCAGTTCCACAATCTGTACAAAAGTTTTATGCGATTAAAGATAAAAAATCAGTTATGAGAGGTTCCGTTATCGCCACAGTTTTTGCTGTAGTTATTGGCGTAGGCGCATACTTTAACGGAGCTTTTTCAAGGTTGTTTTTCCCAGATATACCAGCTGAAGGAACAGGGAATATTGTGCCCAACATGTTTTTACAAAATGAATACATGGGTTATGGGATTCTGGGTTTGATTTGCGTACTGGTTTTAGCTGCAAGCATGTCTACTCTTTCATCCATAGCTTTAACATCTGCCTCATCTATTGGAGTCGATGTATATAAAGGATATATTAATAAAATTGCACCTGAGAAAAAAATCAAATTAGTTGTGAGCGTGAGCAGTGCAGTTTTTGTGCTTATCTCCGCAGTTCTAGCAATATTTAAGGTCGATGCCATAGTCACCTTAATGTCTTTATCTTGGGGCACATTGGCTGGTTGTTTTCTCGGACCCTACGTTTACGGACTATATTCTAAAAAGGCTAATAAAGTTGGGGGATACATATCAATGATCACTACATTAGTAGTTACTTTTACTTTGATTTTTGTTTTTGGCGCACTAGAAGGCGGGCAAGGATTTTTAGGTTTATTAAAAACGGGAATGAAAAGGGCGCAAGTAATAGGTGTTATATGTATGGTTTTGTCAATGACTTTGACCCCCATTGGATTTTTATTCAATAAAAATGAAACGGTTGATAAGGCAAAAACATTGTCAAAGACTATATCTTGAGTAAATTACTATGACAAATCATTGGATATAGAATGGACCTCAGCAACTATTTGTAGGTTGTATTGAATGGTTATTTAGTCTTTTCTCATAAGATATTTGTATTGGTATATGAAAGACTATTTAGGTGGGTTTATTTACCTTGTTCAGTACATCCCATTTAGTAGATCTCTTTGAGCGTGAATTTGTTTCCTGGAGAGGAATATTTTTAATGTCATAGGACAAAACCGTAGAAGATAAGGCCAAGTCCTGCTGAAGCAAATAGAAAGACAATAGGATGAATCTTTTTTAAAAACCGCATGGCAATGAAGGTAACAACCATCAAAATTATTCCAAACCAGTTGAAAAATGTTGTGGCTCCATCTGAAACTATGACAGTTGAATACGCAACAGACGCAAATGCTGATAAAATTAATGCCAAAACTGCTGGCCTTAAAAAAATAAAAACCCCTTTTACAATTTTATTTGAAGAGAACTTTTTTCCAACATAAAATATTGAGATGATGATTAAAAAGGGCGGGATAAATAAACCTGAAATAGCGCAAAACACTCCAAGTAATCCACCCAAATTGTATCCTATGAAGGTTGAGATATTGACGGCAAAAGGACCTGGGGTGCTTTCGGCAATGCCAATAAAATTGATTAGTAGTTCCGGAGATATCCACCCTTTGCTCAAAACAGTCGATTGTATGAAGGGAATCATTGCATATCCCCCACCGACAGTGAAAAGAGATATTTTAAAGAAACTGAGAAAAAGATCTAAATATATACTCATTTCTTCTCCCGATCGTCCTCTGTCATGGAGCCATCAAGTTTGTTTGGCAATATTTTCTGCTTTCTTTTTTTGAAAAAAGAATCAAATAAAGTGTATATAATCCCAAAGACGATTGTTCCTAAAACGATGAAAATATTATCAAAAGAAATAATATGAAAGACTGAGAGCAAACCAAACACCAAACATAAAAAGAAAACAGCGTAGACCGCCGGCCGTTTTTCAGTTTTTAAAAATTTACCTAAGTTGATTACGGCATTCAGGATTAATGCCGCTACGCCAGCTCGCATTCCAAGAAAAGCCCAATTTACATATGGGTTATCAAAATACCGGGTTAATAACGAGGAAATGAGGGTAATAATAACGATAGGTGGTAGCATTACTGAAATAGATGCAACAAATGCTCCAAGAAATCCAGCTACTTTTGCCCCAACAAAGGTGGCAGAGTTTAAAGCTATAGGACCAGGAGTGCTCTCTGCAATCGCAACAATATCCAACATTTCTTCCGACGTTAACCATTTTCTTTTTGCTGATGCTTCCCGCTCAATGATGGAAATCATCGCATAACCACCACCAAAAGTAAGAGCCCCGATTTTAAGAAAGGTAAAAGCTAAAATTATTAAGTTTTTTAATTTAACCTTTATATTTTTTGACATGTGCTAGATCCTTTTTTTATTCGTGTTCGTTATTTTCAGATGATTTGTATTTTGAATGGAATAGAAAAGCACTTTCGGGATTCATAATTGCAGAAAAAATACTGTTCCTCGCCTTGGGGATGGTTTTAGAAATATCAGTTAGGAGGAGCTTTACCTCTTCCCTCTTTGTCTTTTTGTTTATTGGACAAGGGCTTTCAATTAATGGAAGTTGTAGGTATTCGCGAATATAACAAATATCTGCTTCTTCTACATATATAAAAGGTCTAATAACGGTTATTTCTGATCTATCCATATATGTAACAGGCTGATACGTATTAAGACGATTTTCATAAAACAGTGACATTAAAAACGTGTCCACTAAATCTTCCTTATGATGACCTAAAGCAAGAGAAGTGGCCCCAATTTCCTTGCATTTATTTGCAAGCGCGCCTCGTCGCATATTTGAACACAGACTGCAGGGATTTTTTTCTTCCCTGGCTAAAAAAACAATTGAAGCTATGGAAGTTTTTTCTAAATAGAAATCTATTCCATTATCTAAGCAGAATTCATTCAAGGCAGAAGTAGGGAGAGGGGGACCTGGAAACCCTAAATCAATAGTGATAGCTGATAGTTTGAAATCATAAATTCCGTATTTTTTTAGCTCGTTAAGCGCATAAAGGAGTGTGAGGCTATCTTTCCCTCCGGAGACACCCACGGCAATATGTTCTCCATTTTGTATCATAGAGAAATCTTCTATTGCTTTTCTTACTCCACCAAGTAAGTGTTTTATAGTTCTTTTTATTCTTAGGCTTTCCATTATTATTCCAGTATTTTGTACATTAAGCATATTAAACTACATAAAAACAGGGCTGTCAAATGACAGCCCTGTTGGCAGGAGCAGTAAGAATCGAACTTACATCAAAGGGGTCAGAGTCCTTTGTGCTACCATTGCACCATGCTCCAACGTTGACTATTTTTTATCGCAGGCTTCATTTAAAGCCTTGATCATCTTGTCTTCATCTATATTGTGTGCAGCAGCGGCTTCCCCGACAGTTTCATTGTTTGCAAGAATACACCCTAAACAGTGCATCCCAAAGCCGTAGAGAACTTCAGCCATAGCCTGAGTGTTACCCATTTTTAAAGCATCAATTAGCATAGTATCTTTTGTAATTTTCATTTTTTCCTCCAATAAATAACAGTATTCGTAGTATATAACATGTCTACTTTGATTGACAACTATTTTTCCATCAAACAACTAAGTGAATAGGGTCAAGGCTACGGGTATTGTAATAATAGAAATAATAGTGGAAATAATAACCATTTTTGCGGGTAATTTTGTTGATTTTCCGAGTCTTGAGCAAAACATCATTATATTATTCGCAGAAGGTACAGCTGCGATAGTTATCAAATTAACTTTTACGGCTGACATATCATAAAATAATGAGATAAGAAGAATTAAGCAAAAAGCCAGGATTGGGGAAATAATTAAACGAATAAGGGAAGAAAGGTAGGGTTTTATATCCGTGAAGAGCTCCTTAAAATTCATGTCGGATAATTCGATTCCCACAAGAGTCATTGCAAGTGGCCCAACCATAGTTGAGAAGAATTGGATTGTATTTTGAAGCCCAGTAAGAGGGAATTTAACAAAATTAATATTGAAAAGATATAATGGTAAAACAAAAAGGAATGATAATGTAGCAGGATTTAAAAAAGCCTTTTTTATATTCATGGTTTTTTTATCTCCAGTTAGAAGATAGATACCAAAGGTCCAGGAAACAAGATTAAAAGCAGTGATTCCTGCTGTTGCGTAGAGAAGAACTAAAGGATCTCCGGGGAATAATAGTTGAAGAAAAGGGATAGCCATATATCCGGCATTACTAAAAGCCCCTGCATAAGAAATCATGCGTTTTTCCTCAGGGTCAACTTTTTTAAGTAGAACATGAACAATCATTTTACCTATGTATGCAAGTGAAATAATTAAGAATGAAACAAACACAAAAACGACAACCAAATTTATAACGACTGAAGGATCATAGTTTTGCTTGAGAAAAGAGTTAATAGTAACAAATGGGGTGCATACGTAAAGCAATAGGATTGAAATGAAAGAAACAGCCTGCTCTTTAACTATCATATGCCGCTTAGCAATTATAAACCCAGGAATAGCCATAAACAAGAGTAGTGAAACGCTTTCGAAACTAGCTTTGAACAACATTATTTTATAACTCCAAATTTATCTAGAATAAGCTCTAGTTCCTTTATTTCGCGCAAGCAATTATTAGACTTTACAAGAGTATGATAAAGCCCGATCCATATGGCTTCCAATACAATAGGATCATTATAATCCATAACGTGAAGAAAACCTTTGAGAAGCTTCAAACAATCCTTCCGAATTGTCTCAGGGATTGAATTGTCTCCTATTACCGAGTCAATCATTATATTTATCCAGTAGGAACATTCCTCTTTTGTCTTATCAGGGATGGTAGCATTTACTGCAGGCGCGGAAGGGGACTCGTTAGGAGGAGTAACAAATACTCCCAGATATAAGTTTTTGAAACTAATCTCAAGGGGCCTTATTATGTTATCGCAAAATTTAATGTAGGAATCGTGCGGTTTTGGCCCGGGGAAGAAATTAGTAATAAAATCGGTGGGCGAAATAGTAGATTTGTCAAACTCGAAAAGTAATCCAACAATCAAAGAAACGATTTGCATATCCGTTTTAGGGAGGGAAAATCTGACTTCGTTGGAATTGCTGTGGGAAAGAGCTTTTTTATATTCGGATTTAAAAGGTGCTGTTCTGGCACACTCCCCAATTATAGAAAAGTAATCTGGTCTAGAAACTAATATTTTCAGGATATTTGAAATTGGCTTCTCAACTAATATTAGGCGTGATGAGAAAAATAAATTAATAGATTCTTGAAACAATATAAGGTCTTTCTTTGTTTCCATTCCTAAAACCTCATTATTAAGTGATTGATAAATAATAACATACAATTTTTCAAAAGTCTTGCAATTAAAGTTTTTACATTGTATAATTAACTAAATTTTGTTGCCTCGGATACATCTTTTTTTAGGGGATTTTTTGATGAATATATTTAAATTAATTAAAAAGAACGAGCTGTTTAGTAATTTCGATGATAAAGAAATAAATGCTATTTTTGATTGTCTGAAGGGCAGGATTCTCAAGTGCTCCAGAGGGAAAATTCTTTGTGAGCAGGGATCTGCAGTTGAAGAAATAGGGATTATTCTAGAAGGTTCTGCGGTGAAATTTTTCACAAAAGCTAATGGCTCAAAGGAAGTTGAGGAAGTACTTAACTCTGGGGATATGTTCGGAGAGATAGATGGTTACAGCGTTGAAAGGAATTCTCGATTTTCAATAGTTGCCGCAGAAGATGCCACTGTTTTATACATCACTGTATCAACAATAGTTAAACAGTGTGAAAAAACTTGTTCGTTTCACCAAAAATTACTTGAAAATACCTTAGAGTATATGTCAAAAAAGATTCTAGGTATGCGGAAAGACGCCGAATATTTATCCATAAAGAGTATGCGGTTAAAAATTGCGAAGCTAATATATGAAAAATATTTGGAACAAGGAACCACAAATGTTTCTTTGGGAATAAATCGTAATGAAATGGCAGAATATCTTAATGTCTCAAGACCATCAATGTCTCGCGAGATGATAAAAATGAGAGAAGAAGGGATGTTTGATTTTTGGAAGGATAAAATCACCATTAAGAACATTGATGCTATTGTGGCCATAGTTAATGCAAAATGAGACCTGAATTAGAAGTGTTTATCTATGTTTTATTAGGAATTGTCGGTTTTTTAACGCTTTGTTTTTTATCATTTTATTTTTTAGTATTTTATTACCTAAAAAAGCTAGTTAATCCAAAAAAGAGAACTTTCGAAGAACTAGTGGAATACGAGGTTAAGGAAAAAAACTTTAATCGTAAGTGGTTAGAAATACCTTTTCTGGAGATGAGAACAACCTCTATATATGGATATAATTTATTTGGACGGTTTTACGAAAACAATCCTGATTCATCCAAAATTATGATATCTTTACATGGACACAATTCCTGCTCCGTTTCTCAAATGAAATATCTTGAGATGTTTTTCGAAGGTGGATTTAATGTTTTTATCCCGGACCATAGACATAGTGGTTTCAGTGAGGGTCCTTCAGTAACCTTTGGGGTTAAGGAAAAAACCGATGTCATAAACTGGATTGATATTCTTCAGGAAAAATATCCAAATGCTGAGTTCTATGTTTTTGGAGAAAGTATGGGCGCAGCTACGGGGATTATGGTATCTGCTGAAGATAAAAGGATTAAGAGTTTAGTGGAATATTGTGGTTTTGCTAATATTCCTACTCTAATAGGAAAACATGTCAAAAATGATTTTTTAACGAAAAAATTATTTTGGCCTGCAATGAGATTACTTTGCAAGATTATCTATGGGTTTGATTTTGGAGACAGTGACCCACTGGGTGCAATGAAAAAAGTTAGTATTCCTGTATTGATAATGCATAGTCAAGCAGACAGTGTTGTAGGGTTTGAAAATGCCCTTTTGCTTAAAGAAGCAAAGCCAGATGCGGACTTCGTTTCTTTTACTGACAGTATTCATGCCAGATCTATGGTAAAATATCCTGGGCAGTTTAAAGAAGCCGTTTTAAATTTTCTATTTAAAAATCCTTGATCTATGTTTTGAGAAGACAAGGAATTATTATTTAAACATTGTGGTTTAGTTATCCGGGATACACCATATAATGTATTAGACTTGCAATTGATAGAAAAAAAACAAAAACTAATATTTTTTTGTTTGACAAGGGTAATTGTACTTGATATTATATGTCAGTTGCGTAAAAATGCCAGAGGTAACTATGGAATATTGCATTCCGCTTGAATGTTAATTCCGAATCAAAGAATGGTTTACTTATATAAGGCTGAAAAGCCTTTTATTTAGAAGGCAGTTTGACACACACGGACTAGTGTATAACAAATTGATTAATTTCAGGAGGAGACAATCATGGCAGGTCAAAAGATCAGGATTAAGTTGAAAGCTTATGACCACAATTTAATTGATGCATCATGCGAGAAAATTGTAGTGGCTGCAAAGGAAACTGGAGCAAGCGTATCTGGCCCAATTCCATTGCCGACACAAAAAGAAATAGTCACTATTCTTAGGTCGCCACATAAGCACAAAGATAGCAGAGAACAATTCGAGTTGCGTACACACAAGCGCGTTATCGATATATATAACAGCACATCGAAAACGGTCCAACAGTTAATGAAAATGGATCTTCCTGGTGGCGTTGATATTCAAATCAAGTTGTAAAGGAGGCTCATTATGCAAAAGGCAATTATTGGAAAGAAGCTTGGCATGAGCCAAATATTTACGCCAGATGGCACAATTATACCGGTATCCGTTATTCTCGCTGGGCCTTGTACAGTTGTACAAGTAAAAACTGCAGAGAAAGATGGATACTCTGCCGTTAAAGTTGGATTTGAAGAGGTTGCGCCTGATAAAGTTAACAAACCAAATGCTGGGCAATTTAAAAAATCCAATTTAGCAGTGCAAAAAGTTTTGAGAGAAATGAAATTGGACAATAGCGCTGATTATTCCGTCGGCGATAAGATCGGATGCTCTATTTTTTCCGTTGGTGACCATGTAGATGTTACTGGAAATACAAGAGGAAGAGGGTTTTCCGGAACCATACAAAGATGGGGGACCCACAGAGGGCCAATGGCTCATGGTTCGGGATATCATCGGGGAGTAGGATCTCTTTCCGCTAATAGCAGTCCTTCAAGGGTTTTTAAAAATAAAAAAATGCCTGGTCAATATGGTAACGAAAAAGTTACTATTCAAAACCTGGAAGTGGTAAGAGTGGATGAAGCAAGAAATGTACTGTTGATTTCGGGCGGAATACCTGGAGCTAAAGGTTCTATAGTATTCGTTAAATCTTCATGCAAATCGGCCTCAGGCTCAAGATGGATTAAATAATAGCGAGGAGTAGAGTCATGATAAATTACAAACTAATAGATACAAAAGGTAATGAATCTGGAAACATTGAGTTGAATGAAAATGTTTTCAATCAACCTTACAATGAGTCTCTCATTCATCAAGTGGTAGTAGCGCAACTTGCAAACAAAAGGCAGGGGACTAAATGTTCATTAACCCGTGCTGAAGTTCGCGGAGGTGGAGCTAAGCCATGGAGACAAAAGGGTACTGGTAGAGCAAGACAGGGTAGTATTAGATCCCCTCAATGGTATCATGGTGGGGTTGTGTTTGCTCCGAAGCCTAGAGATTTTTCCAAAAAAATTAACATAAAAATGAAGGCCTCTGCTTTTTGCAGTGCTATAAGCCAAAAATTAAGGGATGGAAATGTAATTATTCTTAACGAATTGGAAATCAGCGAACCTAAGACAAAACTGATGGCTGAGATATTAAAAAATATTGGAGTAGAAAAAACGGCTCTTATGGTTATTCAAGACAATAAAAATGTGCTGAGAGCGGCTAGGAACATAGAAGGTATAAGCATGATTAATGTAAACACGATAAACGTTTATGATATCTTACGCTTTCAAAAACTAGTCTTGACCGCGGAAGCTGTTAAGTCTATCACGGAGGTTTACGCATAATGAATTCATACGATATTATTGTTAAGCCTATTCTTTCTGAAAAAAGTAATGCGGGAATTCCAAACAAAGTATATACGTTTGAAGTTTCCGAGTCAGCGACTAAAACTCAGATTAAGATGGCGGTAGAAGAGATTTTCAGTGTTAAAGTAGTCAAGGTTAATACAGTAAACTACGATGGCAAAGTAAAGAGGAGAGGCCGTACTTCTGGAAGGACTCCTTCTTTTAAAAAGGCATATGTGACATTGAGTGTTGACAGTAAACCTATAGAGTTACTTGAGAATTTGGCGTAATAGGAGGCAGAATCGATGGGAGTAAAAAGATATAGACCAACAACCCCCGGACGTCGTGGAATGAGTGTGTTGGATTATTCACACATTACTACTACGGAACCTGAGAAAAGTTTACTAGTAAGTAAAAATAGTCAGGCAGGGAGAAACGCAAACGGTAGAATCACCGTTAGGCACCAAGGTGGTGGCAACAGGGTTAAATATAGAATCATTGATTTCAAAAGAGATAAAGATGCTATACCAGCAAAAGTTGCGACGATTGAATATGATCCAAACCGCACTGCTAATATTGCGCTTTTGAATTATGCGGATGGCGAAAAAAGATATATATTGGCCCCCTTGGGACTTAGTGTTGGTGATGAAATTATAAGCGGGACAGAAGGAATAGACATCAAGACCGGGAATACACTTCCCTTGGCTAATATACCCGTGGGTACAATGATTCACAACATTGAACTTCAACCCAAAAGAGGAGGACAAATTGCACGTTCTGCCGGAGCTTCCGCTCAGCTTATGGCTAAAGAGGGAGGAAAGGCTACTCTTCGTATGCCAAGTGGTGAGATGAGATACGTGCCTGTACAGTGTAGAGCTACAATTGGTCAAATCGGCAATCTTGATTATGAGAATGTAAGCTTGGGTAAAGCCGGAAGGCACAGACATATGGGTGTCAGACCTTCAGTTAGAGGTGTTGTTATGAATCCTTGTGATCACCCGCATGGTGGTGGAGAAGGCAAATCTCCTATTGGAATGCCTTCACCAGTAACCCCCTGGGGCGTTCCTACTCTTGGATACAAGACAAGGAATAAGAAAGCACGCTCAAATAAAATGATTATTAAACGTATCAACTAGGAGGAATAAGTATGAGCAGATCTATTAAAAAAGGCCCGTTTGTTGCCGATCATCTTATGAAGAAAGTTGAGGCCATGAATGCTTCTGGAGAAAAGAAACCAATAAAGACTTGGTCACGTTCTTCCACGATTTTTCCTCAATTTGTTGGCCACACATTTGCAGTGCATGATGGAAAGAAGCATGTTGCAGTGTATGTTACAGAAGATATGGTTGGGCTAAAGCTTGGTGAGTTTGCCCCAACAAGAACTTTCCGTGGGCACGGAGGAGCAAAATCAACTGCTCCGGCGCCAAAGAAGTAGGAGGGACGTATGGCTACAAGAATCAGAGAGAAAACAAAAACGCGCGAGGAAGCTAAAGATATCAGACCTCAAGCAAAAGCAAAGTATATTAGGATATCTGCAAATAAAGTAAATGCGACCTTGGCACTAATTCGTGGGAAAAAGTATACCGAAGCCGTTGCTATTCTTAACAACATGAATAAGTCTTCAAGCGAACCGGTCTTAAAAGCCCTGAATTCTGCTGCTGCAAATGCTGAAAACAATCTTAATATGAATAAGGACTCATTAGTTGTTGCAAGGGCTGTAGCTGAACAAGGTCCTACTCTAAAAAGATTTAGAGCAAGGGCGAAGGGCAGAGGAGCAAGAATATTGAAACGTACAAGCCACATTTCAGTTGTGCTTGCAGAGATACAAGGATAGGAGGATAGAGAGAAATGGGACAAAAGATTAATCCGACAGGCTTTAGAGTTGGTGTCATATATCCTTTCAATAGTACTTGGTACGCTGGCAAGAAGGATTTTGGCAAATTTCTGAAAGAGGATTACTTAATTCGGGGATATATTAAGAAAAATTATTATGATGCAGCCATTTCAAAAATAATTATTGAGAGAGCCGCTGAAAATATAAAAATCGATGTGTATTGTGGAAGAGTTGGTGTTGCTGTTGGTAAGAAGCTTGATGCAAGAAGTAACGCTGGAGATCAAAATCAGACTTCCTCACAATCGACCACAACTACTGAAAAAGGCATTAATGATATCAACAATGCTATCAGAAAGATAGTGGGAAAAGAGAGAAATTTTAATGTTAATATTCACGAGATAAAAAACACCGATCTTGATGCACAGTTAGTGGCCGAAAATATTGCTGCTCAACTAGAAAAAAGAACACCTTTTCGCAGAGCCATGAAGGGCGCTATGAGCAGGACTCTTAAGGCTGGAGCAAAGGGAATTAAGGCGATGGTCAGTGGTAGATTAGATGGAAATGAAATAGCTAGATCTGAAAGTTATCATGAAGGATCCATTCCTTTACAGACAATGAGAGCTGATATAGATTACGGTTTTTCGAAAGCCCAGACCACATATGGTGTGTTGGGAGTAAAAGTTTGGATATATAAGGGAGAGATTTTCGAAAAATCAGGAAAAGGAGGTAATAACTAATATGTTAATGCCTAAGAGAGTAAAAAGAAGAAAACAACACCTTACAAAAACTAAGGGAAGAGCGGCTGTTGGTAACAAAATAGCTTATGGAGAATTTGGATTGATCGCACTTGAACCAGGAAGAATCACAAGTAACCAAATCGAGGCAGCTCGTGTTGCAATGACAAGGTATATCAAGCGTGGAGGACAAGTTTGGGTAAATATTTTCCCCCATATGTCAGTAACCCAGAAACCTGCAGAGACTCGTATGGGAAGTGGAAAAGGAACCCCAGAATATTGGATAGCTGTAGTTAAGCCAGACAGAGTTTTATTTGAAATGGGTGGAATAACTGAAGCCCTTGCAAGAGAGGCCTTAAGATTAGCTGCACAAAAACTTCCAATAAAATGCAAGTTTGCAAAGAAGACTGATTTAGTGGAACAAGGCGGTGAAGCATAATGAAATCAAATACTTTTTTTGAAATGACCAATGAGGAATTGAACAATAAAGTTCAAGAGTTAAAAAAACAACTGTTTGAGTTGCGCTTTAAACAATCCGTATCTAAGTTGTCAAACCCGTTAAGCATAAATGAGTGTAAAAAAGATATAGCTAGAGCTCTTACAATTCTTCGTCAAAGACAACTCGGGATTTCCGAAGAACCTACGAAGACAGTAAAGAAAAAGACATCTAAGTCTAAGGCATAATCGGAGGAGTTTGAAATGGAAGAAAGAAATTTAAGGAAGACTAGAGTTGGTGAAGTCGTAAGTAATACAATGGATAAGACCATTGTAATTAAAATTGAAAAGAGAACCAAGCATCCAGTTTACAAAAAGTACATTGTTAGATCCAAGAAACTATATGCTCATGACGAAAATAATGAATGTACTGTTGGTGATATAGTTGAAGTAATGGAGACAAGGCCCATTTCGAAGAATAAGCGGTGGCGTCTTGTACGTATAGTTGAGAAAGCAAAATAGGAGGCAATACATATGATACAACCTCAAACAAGATTGAAAGTTGCTGATAATACTGGTGCTAAGGAGATAATGTGCATACGTGTTCTTGGCGGATCTTTTGTTAGAAGCGGTGGAATTGGAGATGTAATAGTAGCTTCTGTAAAAACAGCTACTACTGGAGGAATTGTTAAAAAGGGCGATGTAATCAAAGCGGTTATAGTAAGAACCCACAAAGAGTTGCAACGCAAGGATGGGACAGTTATAAGATTTGATGATAACGCAGCTGTAATAATAGATAATCTCGTTCAAAAACAACCTAAGGGAACTCATATCTTTGGACCTATCGCTAGAGAATTAAGAGAAAAGGGATATATGAAAATTATTTCTCTTGCTCCGGAAGTAATATAGGAGGCATATGATGGCTAAAACAAAACTTCGTAAAGATGATTATATTATGATTATCTCTGGAAAAGATAAGGGTAAGACTGCCCAAGTTATTTCTGTTGATTCGGATAAAAATAGAGTTTTTGTAGAAGGCAATAATTTGGCTTCGGTAAACACTAAAGCTGTAAAAGCAAGAAAGGCCAGTGAACAGAGTGGGTTAATCAAGAGACCTGGAAGCATTGATATTAGCAACGTTTTGCCTGTTTGCGCTTCCTGTGGAAAACCTACAAGAATTGGCATGGAAGTTGTTGATGGGAAGAAAGTTCGCGTTTGTAAGAAATGTGGGGCTGTTTTAGTTACAAAGAAAGCAGCTGCAAAAGCTGCTGCAAAAGCAACAGTTAGAAAAAAGGTCGCAGTAAAGAAATCCGAAACGGACTTAGAGGCGACAAATAATAATACTCAAGATGTTGTGCTAGCTCCAGAGGGAATTCAAGAAGAGAACAAAACTAAAACAACGGTAAAAACCAGAAAGAAAATTGAGAAAACAGCAACCGATTCGGAAAGTAACGGTTCCGCTGAAGATAAATAAGGAGGCGCAAGATGGCTAGCAAAAAAGAAGCAGTTGTAAAAGAGGCTCCTGCGCAAAGAGAAGTAAGAAGACTTCAAATCAAGTTTAGAGAAGAAATTATCCCGGCTATGATGAAAAAGTTTAGTTACGGATCTGTAATGGAAGTGCCTAAACTTGAAAAAATTGTCTTAAATATGCGTTTGGGTGACGTAAAAGATAATGCAAAGAGCATGCAACTTGCAATAAAAGAGTTAGAAACTATTTCTGGGCAAAAAGCAGTAGTTACTAAGGCTAAAAAATCAGTTGCAAACTTTAAAATTAGACAAGGACAGTCGGTCGCAGCTATGGTCACTCTTAGGGCAGATCGTATGTGGGATTTTTTTGATAAATTGGTTTCAATAGCTCTACCCCGTGTTAGAGACTTTAAGGGAATTTCCCCTAAAGCTTTTGATGGAAGAGGTAACTATGCACTTGGAATTAAGGAACAACTTATTTTCCCAGAAGTATCATATGACGAAATCGAACATGTTCGTGGATTTGATATAAGTTTTGTTACTACAGCTAAGACAGACGAGGAAGCAAAAGAACTTCTCACTCTTCTTGGAATGCCCTTTGCGAAGTAGGAGGTAATTATGGCAAAAAAATCAATGATCAATAAACAACAGAGGAAACAAAAGTTTTCCACTCGTGAGTATACACGTTGTTCAATATGCGGAAGACCACATGCCGTTTTGCGTAAGTACGGTATATGCAGAATATGTTTTAGAGAGCTTGCTTACAAGGGGCAAATCCCCGGTGTTCGTAAAGCCAGCTGGTAGGAGGTAGAAATATGACAATGACAGATCCAATTGCAGATATGCTTACTCGTATAAGAAACGGATTGGCCGCTAAAAGCCACTTCGTGGATATGCCCTCTAGCAAAATTAAACAAGCTATTGCAGATATATTAGTGGAGGAAGGTTATTTGGAATCAGCTTCAGTTGTTCAAACTGAAGGTCAGATTCAAGACACCTTACATGTTGTACTTAAGTACATTAACAAAGAGAAAGCAATCAAGGGACTTAAGAGAATCAGTAAACCGCGCTTGCGTGTTTACGCAAAAGCGACTGCTCTTCCAAAGGTCTTGGGCGGAATGGGTGTAGCGTTGATTTCAACTTCTAGTGGCGTTATGACTGACAAAAAGGCTAGAGAAATCGGAGCTGGCGGCGAAGTTATAGCTTACATTTGGTAGGAGGTAAATAATGTCTAGAATAGGTGTAAAAAGTATCAAATTAGGCCCTAATACCACTTTTAATATTAGTGAAGAGGGTTTGATAACAGTTAAGGGCCCGAAGGGGACATTAAAGCAACAAGTTGCAGACGCTGCAAAGATTGACTTCCAAAATAAGCAAGGTGTTTTGCACCTTATTTCAAAAGAAGAGGATGTTAAGCAAAATGCTATGCATGGTCTATATCGGTCTCTTATTGCTAACATGGTGATAGGCGTTGAAAAAGGTTTTGAAAAAAGACTAATTGTTAACGGTGTTGGGTATAAGGTTGCAATGCAGGGCAAAACTCTGGTGATGAATATTGGATACAGCAAACCTGTAAATTTTGAGACTCCGGAAGGAATTACTCTTTCTGTGGCAGGACCTACAGAAATAGTCGTTGAAGGGTGTGACAAAACTGTGGTGGGTCAATGTGCTGCAGACATTAAAGCAAAGAGAAAACCTGAACCGTATCATGGGTATGGAATAAGGTATAAAGATGAAGTTATTCTCCGTAAAGAAATTAAAGCTGCGGGTAAATAGGAGGACTTATGATTAATAAACCAAATAAGAATGTAATAAGGCAGAAACGCCATCTTAGGATTAGAAAGGATATTAATGGCTCACAAAAATGTCCTCGCCTAAATGTATACAGATCAACATCTCATATTTATGGCCAACTGATAGATGATGTGTCCGGAAATACTTTGGTTTCAGCAAATTCTGTTGAAAAAGAAATATCTGTTCAGTTAAAGGGGAAGAATAAAGTCCAACAGGCTTCTTTAGTAGGAGAGATATTAGGGAAGAGGGCTATTGAAATGGGCTATAATGTAATAGTATTTGACAGAGGCGGGTATCTCTATACTGGTAGAGTTGCAGCTTTTGCAGACGGCGCAAGAAAAGCCGGACTTAATTTTTAGGAGATTTTTATATGGCAAGGAATGATAATAAAGAGAGATTCAATAAAGAACCCAAAGACGAGTTGATTGTTAAGACCGTTGATATTAAGCGTGTTGCAAAAGTAGTTAAAGGTGGAAGAAATATGAGGTTTTCTGCCCTGGTCGTAGTTGGAGATGGACAAGGTAAAGTCGGCTGTGCGGTTGGTAAAGCAAAGGAAGTGCCAGAAGCAATAAAAAAAGCGGAGAAAGCTGCAACAAGCGAAATGTGTTCAATCGCCAGAAAGGGTACAACGATTCCTCACGAGGTAATAGGCGTATACGGAAGAGGAAAGGTAATAATGATTCCTGCTGAACAAGGAGCTGGTGTTATTGCTGGAGGTCCGGTGCGTGCTGTATTAGAGGCTTGCGGAATATCAGATATAAGGACTAAGTCCATCGGCACGAATAATCCAGTCAATTGTGTTAAGGCGACTGTTGAAGGACTCAAGAGCTTGAGAACAGTTGAACAAGTCGCAGCACTTCGTGGGAAAAAAGTCGAAGAGATTTTGGGCTAGGGAGGTAAGTAATGTCAAAAATTAAAGTAACTCTAATGAAGAGTACCATTGGTTGCTTGAAGAACCAAATAGAAACTGTTACGGCCCTCGGACTTCAT
This sequence comes from Firmicutes bacterium ADurb.Bin080, assembly GCA_002070965.1. Classification (GTDB taxonomy): domain Bacteria; phylum Bacillota; class Clostridia; order Christensenellales; family DTU072; genus MWEH01. The sequence goes on from MWEH01000108.1 coordinate 49,296, forward strand.
AAGATCGGGCAAACGAAGATTCACGATGATAATGAAGTAATTAGAGGAATGATCTTCAAGGTAAAACATATGGTTCAGGTGGAAGAAGTAAAATAAATAGGAGAATATTATGAAATTACATACAATTGCTCCTGCGGATGGCGCAGTGAAGTCTTCCAAAAGAATAGGAAGAGGTATAGGTTCAGGACACGGAAAAACAAGTACTAAAGGACATAAAGGACAATGGGCTAGAAGCGGTGGTGGCGTTCGTCCTGGTTTTGAGGGAGGCCAAATGCCCTTGACAAGACGTATCCCGAAGAGAGGTTTTAACAACCAGTTTTCAGTCGAATACAGTATTGTTAACTTGGGGGATTTAAACGCTTTTGAAGAAGGGACCTTGATTAATGCTGATCTCTTACTTGATGAAGGAATCATTGGTAAATTATCAGTATCAGGAGTTAAAGTTCTTGGAGATGGAGAGTTAACGAAGCCACTTACAATTCAAGCCGCGAAATTTTCAAAATCAGCTTTAGAAAAGATTGAAAAGGCAGGCGGAAAAGCAGAGGTACTTTAATGTTTAGGACTATTATAAACGCTTTTAAAGATAAAGAAATAAGGAAGAAGATTCTTTTTACTCTTGCTCTTTTACTAATGTATAGGATTGGTTGTTTTGTTCCGATCCCTGGGTTGGATGTTCAGGCTATGGGTTTAACAACTATAGCCAACAATGATTTTCTTCAGTTGTTGTCTACTGTCACTGGGTCAGCTTTCTCCAATGGTACAATTTTTGCGTTAGGAATAGTTCCTTTTATTAATTCTTACATTATTATGGAACTCCTTACCTTAATAATACCTAAGCTTGGTAAACTTGCTAAGGAAGGAGAGGATGGAAGAAAGAAAATAACACAATACACCAGGTATGTAGCAATTCTTCTAGCTTTAGTTCAAGCGATCGGAATTATGTTCGTTTGGAGGGAGTATATAAGCCCAGTATTTGGGATAACTCCTGATGCCGCGGCCAATAATGTCAATGAGATTTTTACTATGATTTGTATAGTAATTATACTCGTAGGTGGGTCTTCATTGGTCATGTGGATTGGCGAGAGAATAACTGAATATGGGGTTGGAAATGGAACCTCCCTTATTATTTTCATTGGTATAGTTTCTTCCTTGGGTTCTACCATTTTAAACGCATTTATTACAATACCACAGCAAGTGCAAAGTGGTAACAGCACAGGAATATGGTTTTTACTTGGATTCTTTGCTATTATTTTTCTCCTGATTTTAGCCATCGTTTATGTTGACATGTCAGAAAGAAGAATAGGAGTAATTTACTCGGGTGGCAGAATTGTTGGGAATAGACAAACGCAATCTCAAACGACATACATACCTTTAAAGGTTAGTGCCGGGGGTGTTATGCCTATAATTTTTGCATCCTCACTTATCATGTTCCCTCAAATGATTATTCAATTCGGGGGATGGAGTACTTCCAAATTTGGCCTATTTTGGTCGGAGTGGATGGGTACAAATGGAAATTTATATGCCCCGTTTATGTTTTTCTTGATAATTTTCTTTGCGTATTTTTATGCTCAAATTCAATTTGATCCAGATGATGTTGCGAGGAATCTTAAAGAGAGGGGAGGCACGCTTGTCGGCGGTATTTCTCCTGGGAAACCTACTTCAGATTATTTAAGACGTATCAATAATAGATTAACACTTTTTGGGGCGTTGTTCTTGGCTACAATAGCTTTGGTCCCAACACTAATTCTACAACAGGTTGATGGTTTCTCCGATCTCGGATTTGGACAAGCTTTCTCAGCAACTGGTTTGTTGATTGTTGTTTCAGTTGCCTTGGAATTTGATAAACAGTTACAAGGGCAGTTACTTGTTAAGAATAATAAAGGATTTTTGAAATAATGAATATTGTGTTGTTAGGCGCACCCGGCGCAGGAAAAGGGTCTCAAGCTGTTGTTATGTCTGCCCACTATGGTATTCCTCATATTTCAACAGGAGATGTATTGAGAGCGAATATAAAAAACCAAACCGAAATTGGTAAGTATGCCAAGCAATTTATTGAGAAAGGTCTACTTGTTCCAGATGAAGTAGTTGACAAGATTGTTGCAAATAGAATTTCAGAAGAAGATTGCAAGAAAGGTTTTATATTAGACGGGTATCCAAGAACCATTAATCAAGCGGACGCTTTAGGCGGAATAACAAAATTAGATTATGTGATAGTAATAGATGTTGATTATTCTGTAATAGTAAAAAGAATATCTGGAAGAAGAATGTGTAGTTGCGGCGCAACATATAATACAAGTACTTATGATAGATCTGATTGTGCCGTTTGTGGTAAAAAATTATTTACTAGAGATGATGATAAAGAAGAGACTGTATTAAAAAGACTTGAAGTATATGAAAAAAACACAGCACCGCTTCTGGATTATTATTCAAAGAAAGGATTGATTCTCAAGGTTGATGGAAGCGAAACAGTGGAAAAGACCTTTGAAAATGTACTTAAGGCACTAAATAATGCTAACAATTAAGACCGATTATGAAATTGAACTCATGCGAAAAGCAGGGGCTATTGTTAGGGATGTGCTTGAAATAGTTGGTAATAATGCAAAGCCAGGTGTAACTACCAGAAAGTTGGATGCTATTGCTTATGATTACATTAAAAAATGCGGTGCTCATCCTTCTTTCCTAGGATATGGAGGATTTCCAAGTTCGATATGTACATCGATAGACGAGGAGATAGTGCATGGAATCCCTTCCGGAAGAGTGTTAGAAGAGGGATGCTTGTTGAAAATAGATGCTGGAGCGTGTCTTAATGGCTTTCATGCAGATGCGGCAAGAACTTTTTTAATAGGAAATGTTTCCGAGGAAAAAAGATTGTTAGCGAAGGCTTGTGAAGAAAGTTTCTTTCGAGGGATATCAATCTTAAAAGACGGGATTAGATTGGGGGATCTAGGCAATTGTATTCAAACATTTGTTGAAGGAAAAGGGTATAGTGTTGTAAGAGAGCTTGTAGGACATGGTATTGGTAGAGAATTGCATGAAGACCCCAGTGTCCCGAATTACGGAATAATGGGCAGAGGCTTGAGATTATCGAAAAACATGACTATTGCAATAGAACCAATGATTAATTACGGTACTCGAAAAGTACAAATACTAGAAGATAATTGGACGGTTGTTACTCAAGATGGAAAACCGTCAGCACATTATGAGAATACCGTCGTTATTAAAGAAGAAGGTGTCGAGATATTGACATTGTAAAAAAATGAAAACAGTAAAATCTTTGGAGTTAGGTGAAATTGTTTTTTCTACAGCAGGTAGAGATAGTGGTCGTTTTTACATAGTAGTTGAAATCATTGATGAAAATTACGTATCTATCGCTGATGGGGATTTAAGGAGAATTGAATCTCCCAAGAAAAAGAAGATTAAACACCTTAAAACTGAGGGAATAATAATAGAAAAGATAAAAGAAAAAATAGAGCTTGAGAAGAAAATATTTGATGCAGAAATAAAAAGTGCATTAAGATCCTTTAACGGATCAATATAAACAGGAGAGAATACATGCCGAAGGAAACTCAAATAGAAGAAGAAGGAACGGTAATTGAGGTTTTGCCAGGTACCAAGTTTAAGGTGGAACTGAAAAGCGGTCGAGTAGTATTAGCTTATCTCGCAGGGAAAATGAGACAACATTTTGTAAAAGTATGTCAAGGAGATAGCGTGAGAGTTGCTTTTAGCCAGTATGATTTTACACAAGGAAGGATTATATACAGAAATAAAAACTAGGGAGGTAATGATATGAAAGTTAGACCATCAGTTAAACCTATTTGCGATAAATGCAAAGTAATAAAAAGAGACGGAAAAGTAATGGTTATTTGTTCAAAATATCCAAAACATAAGCAAGTTCAGGGTTAATTATCGATAAAGTGTATTTTCATTTTAATTGCTACTGTTTTGATAATTATGTTATACTTTCGCAGTTAGTCTAAATACAAAAAATCAAAAACAATTTTTCAGGGCGGCTGAGCCCGAAACGACAAAGGGTTTCACCTGAAAAACATAATATATAATAGGAAAAACAAAAAAAATGGAGGTTACCAAATGGCTCGTATTGCAGGTGTGGATTTGCCCCGTGAGAAGAGAGTTGAGATAGGATTGACCTATGTCTATGGAATCGGAAGAGTTACCGCTAACAAGATACTTGATATCTGTAAGGTTAACCCGGATACCAGAGTGAAGGATTTGTCTGAGGACGATGTGGTCAAAATTCGTTCATACATTGAAAACAATTTTCGTGTAGAAGGAACTCTCAGAAACGAAATAAGTCAGAATATTAAAAGATTACAGGACATAGGCTGTTATCGTGGCGTAAGGCATAGAAAGGGATTGCCAGTTAGAGGTCAATCTACCAAGACGAACGCACGTACTCGAAAAGGCCCGAAGCGTACCGTGGGACGCGCAAAGAAAGCAGAAAAATAATAGTCTATAATTAGGAGGCGAAATTTTATGGCAACAATAAAAAGATCCGCTATAAAAAGAAGAAAAGATTTAAAAAATATTGAGAAAGGGCAGGCTCATGTACATGCTTCTTTCAATAATACTATAGTGACAATTACCGATATGAATGGTGAGACCATTAGTTGGTCATCCTCGGGAAAATTGGGTATGAAGGGTAGCAGAAAAGCCACTCCTTACGCAGCTCAAATGGTTGCTGAGGATGCAGCAAAAGCCGCAAAGGAACATGGACTTCGTACCGTTGAGGTTTACATTAAGGGGCCTGGACAAGGTCGCGAATCAGCAATTAGAGCATTTGAAAAATGTGATTTGTTGGTTACAATGATTAGAGATGTTTCCCCAATTCCCCATAATGGATGTCGTCCACCCAAAGTCAGAAGGTTGTAATTCAGGAGGTTATTAAAAATGGCAAAATATACAGGTCCTGTCTGTAAACTATGCAGACGTGAAGGAAATAAATTATTTTTAAAGGGAGAGAGATGCCTTGGAGCTAATTGCTCTTTTAACAAGAATCCAGTCCCTCCCGGACAACATGGCGCTTCGAGAAAGAAAGCCACTGCTTATAGCATTCAGCTAAGGGAAAAACAAAAGACCAAGAGGACATACGGATTGATGGAAGGCCAGTTTCATAGTTACTACGAAAAGGCTACTAACTTACGTGGTGTGACTGGTGAGCTGATGTTAATCTTGATAGAAAGAAGGTTGGATAACGTTGTTTATCGTATGGGAATTTCATCAAGCCGGGCTCAATCTAGACAACTTGTTGGGCATGGTCATATATGCGTAAATGGAGAGAAAGTAAATATTCCCTCTTACTTAGTAAAAGCCGGTGATGTTGTTTCTATTAAACAAAGTAAGCAAGATAAACCATTCTTTAAGGATTTGAAATCGCAAAAAGTATCTAATTTACCCAAATGGCTCTCTTTTGACCCTGCAACTTTAACTGGAAAAGTTGAAGCATTGCCAGAAAGAGCGGATATCGATGTTCAAGTATCTGAACATATGATAGTTGAGTTATACTCGAAATAATTTTTGGAGGGAACATAATTATGATGGAAGTAAGAAAACCTAGAATACTGGTTGAAGATAATGCAGATGGGTCTGAGGCAGTTTTTACTGTGGAACCCCTTGAGCGTGGCAACGGTATAACTTTGGGAAATAGTTTAAGGCGTGTTTTAAGCACTGCTTTACCCGGAGTAGCGATTATAGGAATCAAGATCCAGGGTGTCCCTCACGAGTATTCCACTATAGATGGAGTTCGGGAAGATGTAATGGAGATAATTCTTAACTTAAAGGAAGTTGCAATTAAGGTAGCTGACCCTGAAAAGTTTGAGACTATAACTGTAAGATTGGCAAAGAGTGGTTTGGGTGTTGTAAAAGCAGGGGATATTCATGTTCCCGCTGGAGTGGAAATATCCAACAAAGACGCTTATATTTGTTCGTTGGAAGAAAATGCATCGATTGACATAGAATTAACTATAGGTGCAGGCAGGGGTTATAAATCTGCGCAGGACAATAAAAATACAAAAGCTGCGATTGGATATATTCCGATAGACAGTTTGTTTTCGCCTTTAAAATCAGTTAGTTACGAAGTAAGCAGTACCCGTGTTGAACAATCAATAGACTATGATAAACTTATAGTCAAGGTAAAAACCAATGGAGCAGTGACTCCTAGAGAGATTTTATCTCTTGCAGCAAAGTTGCTTAATGAGCATTTATCTTTGTTTATTAATCTTGTTGATGGAATGGAAACAAAACACATTTTCACAGAGGGTGAGGATGATCAACCACAAAAACAACCGGGGGGAAATAGTATTGAAGATTTAGAGCTTTCAGTTAGACCCTTAAATTGTTTGAAACGTGCGGGTATTTTTACAATTGAGGATCTCCTAAAATTGACAGAAGATGATATGCTAAAAGTTAAAAATCTTGGGAAGAAGTCTCTTGAGGAAGTTATGGAAAAACTTTCTTCAATGGGATACACCCTTAAGACGAAGGAAGACTAAGGAGAAAGAAAATGGCAAAGAATAAAAAATTAGGTAAGAGGACTGATATTCGCTTATATATATTGAAAAATCAGGCTAGTGAGCTTCTTTGGTATGGAAAACTTGAAACCACGCTGGATAGAGCAAAATCTGTTAAGAGAATTGCCGAGAAGATGATTACGTTGGCAGTCAAATCTTACGAAGACACGGTAAAGGTTTATAAGGATAAGCTTAACCAAAAAGAGGAAACAATTAAAGTTGAATATCAAAATGATGGGCCCAAAAAACTTGCTGCTCGTAGAAAAATTCTTGCGAGCCTAAGAGACCTACAAGAAATCCAGGGTGAAAAAGAGAAGAAAGCAGATTATAAAGAAAGAACTGCAGAAATTACCCATCCTTTGGTTGAAAAGATTTTTCGTGAATATGCCCCTAAATATGCTGCCAGGGCGGCAGAGAAGGGAACTTCAGGAGGATATACGAGGATTATCAAACTAGGAGCTAGAAGGGGAGATGACGCAGAAATGTGTATTCTTGAACTAGTTGACTAATAAACTGTATCAATTATTAACGCCGGCATAATAGCCGGCGTTTTTTTTGTGTGTAGTAACAAAATTGACTTATTTAGTCTATTTGTGATAATATTCACTGTAATGAGGTAAAATATGATACTTTTACTGGACATAGGTAATACTAATATAAAAATAGGCCTTCTCGAGAATGATGAAATAACTCACTCTTGGAGAATTGCATCCGATCATAACAAAACTGCTGATGAATTTGGGATGATTTTTTATGACTTATTTATTAATGTAAAGAAGTCTTTTTCTGATGTAGAAGGGATTATAATTAGTTCAGTAGCCCCAGCTTTAAATTATACAATTGAACATATGTGCGCTTATTATACAAAGATTAAACCAATTATGGTTTCGACAAAGTTAGACCTTGGAATAAAGATTGGGTATACTTTTCCTGAAGAACTAGGAGCCGATAGGATTGTAAATTCTGTTGCTGCATACCATATTTATGGCGGACCTTGTATGGTTGTTGATTTTGGAAGTGCGACAACATTCAATATTGTTTCGGATGATGGTATTTTTCTTGGTGGGGCAATAGCTCCTGGGATTAAGTCAAGTGCGGAATCCTTAACAAATACAGCGGCGAAACTTCCCCGAATTGAATTATTTAAGCCAGAACAAATAATTGGGAAAACAACCGTTGCTAATATGCAGTCAGGTCTTATATATGGTTTTACGGGGTTGGTTGAAGGTTTAATAAAGGGCATGAAATCTGAGAGTGGGTATGAAGAAGGGCTCAAAGTTATAGCTACTGGTGGAATGAGCGAGTTAGTAAATGATAATAAGCTTTTCGATAAAGTTGACAGAGCTCTCTCCCTTAAAGGACTTAAGATATTATATAAGCTTAATAAAGTCATATAGAATAACAGGAGATTTTTATGAAGAAAGTAGGCGTGGCACTTTTAGGGTTAGGTACAGTAGGTGGTGGAACATATCGTATTCTATCTGAGATGAGAGAGAAAATAAAGTCGACAGATGATGTTGATATTGAAATAATACATGTTTTGGAGCGAAACCAAGACAGAGTTAGAGAACTTGGGGTGGATCCAAAGATTGTTTCAACCGATATTAATAATGTTTTAAAGGACCCTAGAATCTCAATCGTTGCTGAATTTTTCGGGGGGATTGAACCCGCTAGGTCATTTCTAATACAATCTCTTAAGGCAGGTAAAAGTATCGTTACAGCAAATAAGGAAATGTTTTCAAAACATTGGTCTGAATTTGAATGCGCCGCAAAGGAAGGGAATGCGGGGATATACTTTGAAGCCACTTGTGCTGGAGGCGTCCCCATAATCAGGACTTTAACAGCCAGCATGCAGGGGAACACAATTCAATCTATACAGGGAATTGTAAATGGAACTACCAACTATATTCTTACAAAAATGGCTGATGAAGGGAAAGATTATGATAGTGTTTTGAAAGAAGCACAAAAACTTGGATATGCGGAAGCAAATCCATCTGCTGATGTTGATGGATTTGATAGTATGTATAAATTGTCAATTTTGTCCACATTATGTTTTAATAAGAAAGTCCCTTTAAATAAGATTTATCGCGAAGGGATAACAGGTATAGACAAAATTGATATAGAAAATGGGAAGAAGTTTGGATACACCCTAAAATTATTAGCAATAGGTAAACTAAATGATGGAAAAATCGAGGCTCGAGTTCATCCAGCATTTATTGCTAATGAAAACCCATTGGCATCAGTAAAAGGTTCATTTAATGCAATTCTTATTAATGGTGATAATGTTGGGGACATAATGTTATATGGAAGAGGGGCTGGAGATCTCCCCACAGGATCAGCGATAGTATCAGATATTGTATATTGTGCAAGACAACAGACACATAAGCTCTCTTCTTTTGACAATAGACCGGAAGCGGTAAGCGATGAGGATTTTGAGAACGATTTTGAGTGCGAGTATTATGTTAGAATGAATGTTATGGACAAGCCAGGGGTGCTAGCAAAAATAGCCGCCGCATTTGGGAAATATGATGTTTCCATTAATAGTGTGGAACAAATAGCTTCTCAAGGGTCCGCAAACATTATTTTTATGATTCATATGACCCAAGAAAGTTTTATTAATAAAGCGATCAAGGATATAAAATCTCTATCCGAAGTTTTGGCGGTTAACTCAATAATTAGGGTTATTTAATAAATAATTCTCTATATCTTAAGGTTATATTTTTTTGCAAACAGGTGTTCACACGCCTGTTTTTTTAATTTCACACTATTTACACAAATATAATGATATACTTAAGTTAATAGGGCTAGGAGAATTATTATGAAAGGTTTATTTAAAAGAAAAAGTCATTTGGAAAATGTGGATGAGTCGCAAATCATAAAGAAGAAAAAAATGAAGAAAAAGACCAAAGTCATTCTTTTTTCTGGAGTTGCATTGATTCTTGCATCGGCAATAGTAGTAGGGTGCCTTGCCGCGTTTTTACCTAAAACACCGATTCACGAACCTGGACAATACTCTGTCGTACAGTTTTCAAGCAAAAATGCATTAGTAGCTAGATTAGCTGCGGATGGACAGTCTTTCGATTCGATATTTGGAGGATGGCGATCCTCTTCTCCGCTTATGGAATTCGGAGCTCCAACCGCAAATATTGCAGTGGATGATTCGGATTCAGATGACACGCAAGTCTCATCAACAAATGTTCAAGTTCAAGGGCTAGATGAAGCAGATATTGTAAAAGTCGATGGTAATTATATTTACACTTTGAGTTATAACATTCTTCGGATAATTGAAGTTTCTTCAGGACAAATGGAAGTAGTGTGGACTAGCGATTTTATTGAAAATAATTTTTACGCAGATGAAATTATGCTTTATGAGGATAGATTGGCGGTTCTTGGCCGTTCATATACAGTTGAATCAGGTGACTCTGTGCCAGACTATTCTGGACCGTTATATGATGAGGCTGTTTCATATCCTGGGTATTATTATAATTACTATTCAAGCATGATTGCGATACGTATTTATGATATTACCGATAGATCGACACCTGTTCTGGAGAATGAAATAAAACAGAGCGGTTATTATAATACAGCCAGGTTATCTGGAAGTACTTTGTATTACGTAGCCCAATATAACTATTATGATTACAATGTAGATTCCATCTTGCCTAAAGTGCAAAACTCTATCGAGGAGGATGCGGTAGAAATGGACTTGGCTGATATATATTACATAGAAGGACTTCCTCAAAATACATATACTACAGTTGGTAAAATTGATTTAACTGAAACCTTTTTGCATGAATATAATTCATTTATAGCTGGGTCGGCTACGGTTTACTTTTCGGGAGATAATATTTATCTTTGCGATTATAACTATTATTCACAGTTTATATCCAATGGATTTGTTTCTCTTAGGGACAATTCTGTCTCTGGAACCACCCGAATAGTAAAAATAGGGGCCGATGATCTAGAGATTAGTGCCGTTGGGGAAGTTGAAGGAATCGTATCTGACAGATATTGGCTGGATGAATTTCAAGGAAATTTAAGAATAGCAACTGTGACTGGATGGAATCAATACTCAAATGTTTTTATTTTAAATGAAAATCTAGAGGAAATAGGGAAAATTTCCCAAATTGCGCCAGGGGAATCTATTTATTCAGTCAGGTTTACCGGAGAAACAGGTTCAATGGTCACGTTTAGACAAGTCGACCCACTGTTTCTTTTAAATTTATCGGATCCATATAATCCTAGTATATCTGAAGGATTAAAGAAGGAAGGCGTATCTTACTATCTTCACCCCATAGAAGGAACGGATCTTACCATTGGCCTTGGCCGAGAAACCAATGAAAACGGAGTGACTCAAGGGATAGAAGTTGTTCTTTTTGATTACAGTGGTGAGGAAGCAGTAATTGTAGGAAACCCAATAGTAATAGGGGAGGATTTATATGCCTATTCTGAGGCATTATACAATCCAAGGGCAATTTTATATGACAAGGAGAAAAACATATTTGCGTTTTCAGCTGATTATACGACAGATCCTTACACATATAACTACATAAATGGTTACTTTATTATAGGATTCTCTGCTGAAGGGCTTGAGATAAGAAAGGAGATTCAACATATAGGAAGCAATATAAACAGATCTGTAATTATTGGAGACTACATGTACGCTATTTCCTTAGCAAAGATTACTTCGCATGCTCTGCTTGAAAATGAAATAGGGGATGTTTTTGCAACACTGTAAGATTTGGCAAGAAGATAGGAATGAATTACATAAACTGATATGATGAAAAAACCTAATAAACTGTTAGGTGTTAATTCTCAAAGTAAATGCAAAATTTAAGATAGTGCTAGATTTTTTGGCATAAATGCAAAAAAAAGGGTAAA
>MWEH01000109.1 GCA_002070965.1 Firmicutes bacterium ADurb.Bin080
AATGCTGTTCTTCCCATTATTCAACTTAATTGCTAATTTTCTCTAAATTTTGCATTTACTTTGAGAATTAACGATGCCTTTTTTTCGTTATTAAGCATCATTTTATTAATTAATTTGTGTACCACAGAAAGGGTCCAATATTGACATAGTTAATCATTAGTTATAAAATTATTCTAATGTGTGTCTTGATAAAGGAGGAAAAATGAACGATTCAAAAGTTTTAAAAGAACTGGCCATTTCCATTCGTAAAAACATAGTCGAGTGTATAGCCAGTATCGGAGTTGGGCATATTGGCGGGTGCCTATCTATAGCCGATGTCCTTGCGGTATTATATGGCAAATATATGAATGTCGACCCCAAAAATCCAAAAATGGAAGGGAGAGATAGATTGGTTTGTAGCAAAGGACATGCGGGTCCTGCGGTTTACTCTGTCCTTGCTGAAAAAGGATTTTTCCCGAAATCAGAGCTTCTTACCTTAAACCAAGGTGGAACAAGTCTTCCAAGTCACTGTGACATGAATAAGACTCCGGGAATAGATATGACAGCCGGTTCTTTAGGACAGGGATTTTCCTGTGCTGTTGGGATTGCTCTCGGATCTAGAATTAAAAAAGATGGGGCCACAATATATGCGATAATTGGGGATGGGGAGAGTCAGGAAGGACAAATCTGGGAGGCAGCAATGTTTGCTGGAAACCAGAAACTAGAAAATTTGATTGCTTTTACTGATTATAACAAACTCCAATTGGATGGTACTATCGAAGAGATAAATGATGTTGCGCCGCTTGCGGATAAATGGAAAGCATTTAAATGGGAAGTAATGAGCATTGATGGCCATGATGTAGATGCAATAGACAAGGCAATAGAGAAGGCTAAAACAATTAAAGGAAAACCCAAGATGATTATTCTTAATACTGTTAAAGGAAAGGGAGTAAGCTTTGTTGAAGCTGCACTGGTTGGATGTCATTCGATGTCCATTTCTGCGGAACAGAAAGAAACTGCTTTGCGTGAAATAGGAGGGGCAAAATGAAACAAGATATAATGATGCGCGACATTTTGGTCGATTTCCTTCAAGAAAAAATCAAAACCGATGATAGAGTCGTGGTAGTTGATGCAGATTTAGCAAAATGTTCTACCACCTTAAGGTTGGAAAAAGAGTTTCCGGACAGGGCATATAACGTAGGTATTGCAGAAGCAAATATGACCTCGGTTGCAGCAGGACTTGCTTCATATGGGTTTATTCCTTTTATACATAGTTTTGCTCCGTTTGCGACAAGAAGATCTGCCGATCAAGTAATGATATCCGTATGCTATGCCAAACAAAATGTAAAGATTATTGGGACAGATCCTGGTATCACTGCTGAACTTAATGGTGGGACACACATGCCTTTTGAGGATATCGGAATGCTTAGATCAATTCCGAATTTGGTAATATATGAACCTACGGATGTTGTTGAGTTCGAGCAGGCTCTACCTCAAATACTTGAGCACGTTGGCCCCGTATATGTCAGGATGCACCGGAAGAATCCTCCTATTGTAATGGAGGAAGGTAGAAAATTCGATTTATTTAAGGCATATAAAGTATGTGAAGGGAAAGATGTTACCATTGTTGCCAGCGGAATAATGGTTTCCACTGCAAAAGAAGCAGCATCCTTACTAATAGCGGAGGGAATATCTGCAGAAATAATATGTTGCCCGACAGTAAAGCCCATTGATCAGAAGACAATTATTGAATCTGCGAAGAAGACAGGCGCAGTGGTTACTGCTGAGAATCATAATGTAATGGGAGCTCTTAGAAGTGCCGTCTGTGAGGTACTTAGCGAGAACTACCCAGTACCAGTCAGGTCGGTAGGTATTAAGGAGAAATTTGGAGAGGTAGGAAAGCTTTCTTATCTAAGAAAAGTATTTAATATGGAAAGTACAGACATTGTTAAAGCGGTTAAAGAGGTATTATCCGCAAAGTAGATTTGATTAGTTTTTGAATATTTCATTACAACCGCATCTAATTGATGCGGTTGTTTTTTAAAGTACTATTTAGTTATTAGAACATTTACCCTTATTTCTAGAAGACGAAAAAACAGAGATAATAAGTACTATCGGTTAGGATAACAAATCGGCGATTCCCCCAAGGGTGCCAAAATAAACCACATTTCCCTCTATAGATATATTAGGATAATCTATCGGATCTTTAGGCATCTCAAAGAATTCCTTAGCTGTTTTCGAGGATGTGAATTGTATAACGTGGACTGTTTCCACGTGCTCTTTGTCGGCTACATAATAGCTCGCGACATTATCTATTTGAGGAGACATTTCGATTATATAATACCCCAATTCCTCCATTTGTGATTTGCTTCCTTCAAAATCAAATGTATTTCCACAGCTGATTGAAGAGAGAAGTATGATGGAAACCATGGCTATCAATAGAGTAATATTTAAAAACTTGCTTCTCATAGATAATATTTCCCTTTAAACTTTTTCCTTGATATTAAACTTATGCCGCAAGCAGAGCTCGCGGCATAAAAAATACTAATAAGTATTATTAAGTTGCTCTAACCTTCAAAGGTGGCTAAAGCAGCATCTGTTCCCCCATATACAACACTATTGTGTTGGCAAGGATTGTAACCCTGCCATCCATTTGTGGGGTCGAATTCACTAGACATGTCCCAGATAGTTTCGTATGCTTCATCGGCATCACTGCCGTTTACGTACTTAACAACTATTATTTCTTCAGTTACTAGTAGGACAGTTTTCGTTGCTTTAAAAGCCCATGCTACCTTTCTGTCAGCAGAATCTTTGTCGGTCAAAATATCTGTAACGGTATATCCGGCATTGGTCATTTTTGCTTTTGCACTCTTTTCCGAGGAAGGAATGCAAGCAAGCAGTGTAGCACTTGCTAAACATACTAACAGAATTACTGCAGTTACAACTATAATCTTTTTCATAATAAATCCCCCGAAATATTATTTCTCTTTTACGGATTCAACCAATGAGCTTGCTACACTTGCCATATTTTGAAGATCGGATGGAATAATAATCTTCGTAGCAGTTCCGTTTGCGACTTTTACTAATGCTTGGTAACTTGCAAGTGCTAAGTATTCCTTACTTGGCTTAGCAGCAGTAATGAGTTCTACCTCTTTGGCTTTACCTTCTGCTTCAGCAACTAAAGACTCCCTTTCACCTTCGGCTATAAGAATTCTTGACTCTTTTTCTGCTTCTGCGCGAAGAATCTTTGCTCTTTTTTCGCCTTCAGCGACAAGAATGTTTGCGGTTTTTTCTCCTTCCGCACGAAGGATTTGCTCTCTTCTTTCACGTTCGGCTCTCATCTGCTTTTCCATTGCTTCCTGAATGTCTTTTGGTGGAAGAATGTTTTTAAGCTCCACGCGGTTTACCTTGATTCCCCAAGGATCGGTAGCTTCATCTAAGATGACACGCATTTTTGTGTTGACGGTATCTCTTGAAGTTAATGTTTCATCAAGTTCAAGTTCACCAACAATATTACGCAATGTAGTAGCGGTAAGGTTTTCGATTGCGCTCATTGGATGCTCAATACCATATACAAATAATTTTGTGTCCGTAACTTGGAAATACACAACTGTATCAATTTGCATTGTTACGTTATCTTTTGTAATAACCGATTGAGGTTTGAAATCTGCAACCATTTCTTTCAAAGATATGGACTTAGAGGCTCTGTCGATAAAGGGAATAATTATATGAACCCCGGTTTCAAGAGTTTTATGATATTTCCCCAATCTTTCTACAACAATTGATGTTGATTGACGGACTATCTTCAATCCTGATAAAAAGGCAATGATTGCAAGACCGCCAAGGACTCCAAATACAATTCCGACTGTAGCGCCGCCATTTGCTAATAAAAACATACACTTTCCTCCTTGTTATAATAATAACTATTTAATCACTTGTTTTTGTATCTATAATTTTTTCTACTATCAATTTGTTTCCTTGAACAGAAAGTACCTTTACAAGATCCCCAACAACTAACTCTTCCCCTTTTTCAGTTTTAGCGCCCCAATTTAATCCATTAACCTTAACCGTAGCCAGGGAATCATAGTTTCCAGGTTGAGTTACATGAACTTCCTTTCCTACTAAAAGCTCAAGATTAGTATTTCCTTCCGAATTCTTGTTGAGATATTTTTTTGTTATTTTTCTTAGACTCAACAATAAAGCAAGGGATAATCCCAAGAAAACGATGAGGGATGCCCACCATGGAACTTTCGGGGAAATGCTCATAAGCATAGCTACAATTCCACCACCTGCAAACCAGATGGAACTAAGATCTTGAGTTCCCAGCTCGACAATTACCGCGACGATAGTAATTCCCAGCCAAATCCAAAACATTATAGGCATATTTTCCTCCTTCTCGGCCAAAACCGAAATTATATATCATTATTGTTAATATAACACAATTCTGTTTTCCATACAAATATACTTAAGGTAAATTAGGAATAATCTCGGTAGAAAAGGAATAGAACCCCTTATATAATCGAGTATTGGTAATAGATTTTGGAAAAAAGAATTTCTATGAAAATATAGGTTGGAATAAGATAAAGACAGTAGGGCTATCTATTATTCTATTACTCCTCCACCAAGGCATATTCTATCTCTATAAACAACTGCATATTGTCCGGGTGTGACGGCGCGAAGGGGCTCTTCAAAAGAAAGTTTGATTGAGCTGTCTGAAATATAATTAAGTTTTGCAGGAACCAAAGGTTGTCTATGTCTTATTCGGACCAGTAAAGTTTCTCCTTCTTCGGCTCTGTCGGTAATAAAATTGAAATCATTTGCAATCAGCTCTTTTGAAAATAGTTCCGGACATTCTCCTTGATTAACGTATAAAATGTTATTAATTACATCCTTCTTTACTACATAATATGGTTCCCCGGTTCCAGCTCCTCCAAGCCCCATACCTTTTCTTTGTCCGATAGTGTAGAAGAAAACTCCTTCGTGTTCGCCAACTACTCTTCCGTCAAGGGACATTATCTTGCCTGGCTTCATAGGGACATATTCAGAAAGGAACTTCTTGAAGTTTCGTTCTCCAATAAAACATACGCCGGTGGAATCTTTTTTTGTTGCCGTAGGAATATTGTATTTTTCGGCAAGCTTTCTAACTTCCGGTTTAGTAATCTCGGATAACGGGAAGATTACATCTGCTATTTGACTTTCTTTAAGTTGGTTTAAAAAATACGTTTGGTCCTTGTTTTCATCTCTGGCTCTGGTAAGATAGGTTTTTCCGTTAATACAAGTCGTTCCGGCATAGTGTCCAGTTGCCACATAGTCTGCTTCTATATCCTTTGCAATTTTTTTGAAGTGACCAAACTTAATTTCCTTGTTGCATAAAACATCTGGATTAGGAGTTCTTCCCTTTTTATACTCATCTAAAAAGAGCTGGAAAACCTCGTCCATATATTGTTTGGAGAGATCAACTGAGTAATATGGAATACCCAAAAAGTCTGCAACCCTTCGGACATCTGTATAGTCCTGTTCAGCGGTGCAATGACCTTCATCATCAGTTTCATGCCAATTTCGCATAAAAACTCCGATGACCTCATAGCCTTGTTCCTTTAAAAGAAGGGCGGAAACAGAACTGTCAACCCCTCCGCTCATTCCGAGGACCACTTTTTTATTATTCATAAGTTGAATTCCTTAGTTAGGTGATTTCTTTATAATAGATATTATATATAATATTTTAAACAATAAAATACATTTGGTATTTCCGAGGGATTTAAACCCCAGAAAAACTATTTTAAATTGATTATACCCTTACTCGCAAATATCGGCAAGTCAACAAGAAAAACAGAGGATTATCATTGTAGGCAAGGAAAGCAAATGGTTTCTGTTTGATGGCCTCTCTGACGGGAAACAATATAGTGAGGATAAAAGGAAACAAAGCAGATTGCGCCATGTTGTGTAGCACTTATTATATAAATACTATATATTGAACAATAAAATCAAGAACATAATAATTAGTGTAAAATTAGTGTATTTGGCTGTTGACAAACGAATAAATATTGTTTATGATAGTATTCCTGCGTCTAATCGGGCGAGTCGAAAGATGAACCGTAGGTTAACGCGCAGCTTTTCGAAAAAAGAGTTTAAAATACATATTAATATTCTTCGAAAAGAATTGTAACAACACATTCTAAGTTATGTTGCCGCTGATTAGGTGGTGTACCCGAAAGGAATCGAACCTTCGGCCTTGAGAGTCGGAGTCTCACGCTCTATCCAACTGAGCTACGGGTACAAAGTAATCCTAATTATAATTCAAAGAATTGAAAAGTGCAACATATGAGCCTGATAATAGCTCTTCCGAAATTGTTTTAAAACGCGAAAAAAACGGTTGACAGACAAAAACGGTTGAGATATTATATACGAGTTGCCGCCGAAATTAGCGGCACTTTGTACCTTGAAAATTGAACAGAATTAGGTTTTTGAAGCGAATTAAAACAACGTGCAAATAGCACAATTTTTTTGAGAATTAAAGCTTCAATTTTTACACCAGATTACGGATAGTAAAGTAATGAAGAATTAGTCATGATTAAACTCAAGAGTTTGATCCTGGCTCAGGACGAAAGCTGGCGGCATGCCTAACACATGCAAGTCGAACGAAAAGTAGCAATATTTTTAGTGGCGAACGGGTGAGTAACACTTGAGCAACCTACCTTATACATCGGGATAACGCCTAGAAATGGGTGCTAATACCGAATAAGACCACAGTATGACATCATACAGGGGTCAAAGTTCAGGCGGTATAAGATGGGCTCGAGTCCAATTAGCTAGATGGTGAGATAACAGCCCACCATGGCGACGATTGGTAGCCGGCCTGAGAGGGTGATCGGCCACACTGGAACTGAGACACGGTCCAGACTCCTACGGGAGGCAGCAGTGGGGAATATTGGGCAATGGGCGAAAGCCTTACCCAGCAATGCCGCGTGTGTGAAGAAGGTCTTCGGATTGTAAAGCACTATATTGGGGAAGAACACAATGACGGTACCCAAGAGAAAAAGCCCCGGCTAACTATGTGCCAGCAGCCGCGGTAATACATAGGGGGCTAGCTTTGTCCGGAATTACTGGGCGTAAAGGGTGCGTAGGTGGTAGTGTGTGTTGGAAGTGTAATCCCTCGGGCTTAACTCAGGGGCTGCTTCCAAAACTACATTACTTGAGTATCGGAGAGGAAAACGGAATTCCTAGTGTAGCGGTGAAATGCGTAGATATTAGGAGGAACACCAGAGGCGAAGGCGGTTTTCTGGACGATAACTGACACTGAGGCACGAAAGCGTGGGGAGCGACTGGGATTAGATACCCCATTAGTCCACGCTGTAAATGATGGGTACTTGACGTTGGGAGTATCAACTCTCCCAGTGTCGTAGCTAACGCATTAAGTACCCCGCCTGGGGAGTACGATCGCAAGGTTGAAACTCAAAGGAATTGACGGGGACCCGCACAAGCAGCGGAGCATGTGGTTTAATTCGAAGCAACGCGAAAAACCTTACCAAGACTTGACATCGTATGATCATCATAGAAATATGGTTTCTCTTCGGAGCATATAGACAGATGGTGCATGGTTGTCGTCAGCTCGTGTCGTGAGATGTTGGGTTAAGTCCCAAAACGAGCGCAACCCTTATCGGTAGTTGCCAATATTTAGTTAGGAACTCTGCCGAGACCGCCGCTGTAAGGTGGAGGAAGGAAGGGATGACGTCAAATCATCATGCCTCTTACGTCTTGGGCTACACACGTGCTACAATGGCCATTACAAAGAGCAGCAACATGGTAACATCGAGCAAATCTCACAAAAATGGCCTCAGTTCAGATTGTGGGCTGCAACCCGCCCACATGAAGTAGGAGTTGCTAGTAATCCCGAATCAGCATGTCGGGGTGAATGCGTTCCCGGGTCTTGTACACACCGCCCGTCACGCCATGGGAATTGGTAGTACCCAAAGTCGGTGAGCTAACCGCAAGGAGGCAGCCGCCTAAGGTAAGACCAGTGACTGGGGTGAAGTCGTAACAAGGTAGCAGTACCGGAAGGTGCGGCTAGATCACCTCCTTTTTAAGGAGTAGGTAATACCTACTACTAAGTTGAGGTCAGTTACAACAACTGATTACACTAACGGGTTATGCCGAGTGTCTAAACTTTATTTGGTTTAATTTCTTCTTAATTCTTTTTCTGTTCATTTTCATAGGGGTACACCCTAGCACCTTGACAACTGCATAATATATAGATAGAGAGACATTAAAGTAAAAAAAACAAATATCATAATTAATGAAAGTACGCGAATAATAATGCGACAAATTCACGAATAAGATATTTTGCTAGAGTAGATAACAAGTTTATATTAGATCATTTGATTAAGCTACAAAGAGCATACGGTGGATGCCTAGGCACTAGGCGCCGAAGAAGGACGTGACAAGCTGCGAAAAGCTACGGGGAAGTGCAAATAACTTTTGATCCGTAGATATCCGAATGAGGAAACTCAGCACAAGTAATGTTGTGCTACTCTCACCTGAATAAATAGGGTGAAGAGAGGGAACCCAGGGAACTGAAACATCTTAGTACCTGGAGGAAAAGAAAGAAATGTCGATTCCCCGAGTAGTGGTGAGCGAAAAGGGAAGAGCCCAAACCTTCCATAGTGATATGGAAGGGGTAGAGGACACCCATAATCAAGAAGTACTATAGTAGAACACGACTGGAAAGTCGGGCCAAAGAGAGTAATAGCCTCGTAGACGAAATGGTGCGGAAGTGGGGTGTATCCAGAGTACCGCAGGACACGAGAAATCCGGTGGGAATACAGGAGGACCATCTCCTAAGGCTAAATACGACCTAGTGACCGATAGCGAATGAGTACCGCGAGGGAACGGTGAAAAGAACCCCGGGAGGGGAGTGAAATAGAACCTGAAACCATATGCTTACAAACAGACACAGCACTACTGAATAGTGTGGTGTCGTACTTTTTGTAGAACGGGCCAGCGAGTTACGTTGCGTAGCAAGGTTAAGGCATTAAGTGCCGGAGCCGAAGCGAAAGCGAGTCTGAATAGGGCGTTTTAGTTGCGTTGCGTAGACCCGAAACCGGTTGACCTATCCATGTCCAGGTTGAAACTGTGGTAAGACGCAGCGGAGGACCGAACCCACGTTCGTTGAAAAGACCGGGGATGAGGTGTGGATAGGGGAGAAATTCCAAACGAAACCGGAGATAGCTGGTTCTCCTCGAAATAGCTTTAGGGCTAGCCTCTTGAAAGAGTACCGAAGGTAGAGCACTGAATAGCCTAGGGAGTTTCACAACTTACCGAAGCTTATCAAACTTCGAATGAAGGATACTTGATTCAGGGGAGTCAGACAGTGGGAGATAAGTTTCATTGTCAAAAGGGAAAAAGCCCAGATCTACAACTAAGGTCCCAAAGTTACAGTTAAGTGGCAAAGGATGTTTCACCGCTAAAACAGCCAGGATGTTGGCTTAGAAGCAGCCATTCATTCAAAGAGTGCGTAATAGCTCACTGGTCGAGTAGTGGAGCGCCGAAGATAACCGGGGCTAAAACTGTACACCGAAGTTTAGGGATGTGATTATTCACATCGGTAGAGGAGCAATGTATACGGGCTGAAGCATCAGCGGAAGCGGGTGTGGACTGTATACAAGAGAGAATGCTGGCATAAGTAGCGAGAACGGAGTGAGAATCTCCGTCGTCAAAAGTCTAAGGTTTCCTGGTCAAGGCTCGTCCTACCAGGGTTAGTCGGGACCTAAGGAGAGGCCGAAAGGCGTATCTGATGGACAACAGGTATATATTCCTGTACCGCCTGAACACGTTTAAACCATGCAATGACACAGAAGGATAGTCTAGGCGCAGTGATGGATAGCTGCGCGCAAATCATGAGGCCGGAAGGTAGTTAAGTACGCTTTCCATTAAGGCTGGGTGATGATGCGGAGTGAAAAATAGTAGCGAAGTAGATGAATTCACGCTGGCGAGAAAAGTTGCTAAGTATGTGTGATGGTGCCCGTACCGCAAACCGACACAGGTAGACGGCAAGAAAATTGCAAGACGATCGGGATAATTGTTGTTAAGGAACTCTGCAAAATGGCCCCGTAACTTAGGGAGAAGGGGCGCCAACTTCGGTTGGCCGCAGTGAAAAGGCCCAAGCGACTGTTTATCAAAAACACAGGTTTCTGCTAAAACGTAAGTTGAAGTATAGGAGCTGACACCTGCCCAGTGCTGGAAGGTTAACGGGACGTGTTAGAGCAATCGAAGCACAGAACTTAAGCCCCAGTGAACGGCGGCCGTAACTATAACGGTCCTAAGGTAGCGAAATTCCTTGTCAGGTAAGTTCTGACCTGCACGAATGGTGTAACGATTTGGGCGCTGTCTCAACAGCAAACCCGGCGAAATTGTAGTATACGTGAAGATGCGTATTACCCGCGACTGGACGGGAAGACCCCGTAGAGCTTTACTGTAACTTGATATTGAAATCCGGTAACTTATGTACAGGATAGGTGGGAGACTTTGAAGCAAAGGCGTCAGCTTTTGTGGAGTCGTCCTTGGGATACCACCCTTGAGTTATTGGATCTCTAACGCTTCGCCGTGAATCCGGGAAGCGGACAGTGTCTGGTGGGCAGTTTGACTGGGGCGGTCGCCTCCTAAAGAGTAACGGAGGCGTCCAAAGGTTCCCTCAGGATGGTTGGAAACCATTCATAGAGCGTAAAAGTATAAGGGAGCTTGACTGCGAGACCTACAAGTCGAGCAGGTACGAAAGTAGGGTTTAGTGATCCGGCGGTAGAGTATGGAATTGCCGTCGCTTAACGAATAAAAGTTACCTCGGGGATAACAGGCTTATCTCCCCCAAGAGTTCACATCGACGGGGAGGTTTGGCACCTCGATGTCGGCTCGTCACATCCTGGGGCTGAAGTCGGTCCCAAGGGTTCGGCTGTTCGCCGATTAAAGTGGCACGCGAGCTGGGTTCAAAACGTCGTGAGACAGTTTGGTCCCTATCCATCGTGGGCGTAGGATATTTGAGAGGAGCTGTCCTTAGTACGAAAGGACCGGGATGGACATACCTATGGTGCACCAGTTGTCGTGCCAACGGCATAGCTGGGTAGCGAAGTATGGCATTGATAAGCGCTGAAAGCATCTAAGCGCGAAGCAACCCTCAAGATTAGATATCCCATATCGTAAGGTAGTAAGACCCCTTGTAGACAACAAGGTTGATAGGTCGGAGGTGTAAGTGCAGTAATGTATTGAGCTGACCGATACTAATAGGTCGAGGGCTTATTCAAAACAACGAAAACATTGTTTTGTTGTGAGCAGTCTAATACGAACTTAGAATCTACTTAGTCTCTTTGTGGACAATTATGCAGTTGTGAATGTGTTAGGTTAACATAGCTTGAAGCATTCAACTATTTCCGGTGATATTAGCGAAAGGGTCCCACCTGTTCTCATCCCGAACACAGAAGTTAAGCCTTTCAGCGCCGATGGTACTTGGCTGGTAACGGCCCGGGAGAGTAGGACGTCGCCGGATTTTTGTTCCTCCATAGCTCAGCCGGTAGAGCATGCGGCTGTTAACCGCAGTGTCGTTGGTTCGAGTCCAACTGGGGGAGCCATGAAAAGCCTCTTTTGTCTTTCAAGACAAGAGAGGTTTTTTATTTAAGTCAGAAATAAGGCTAACTCTGCGAAAAGCCATTCTTTTTGCCCTCAAAAGGTAGAAATGCAGGGAGAGTGTAAAAAGATAAGATCTTTATGGGTATTACTTATATCCAAGGTTTACCAATAATGGGAAATGGTCTGAGATATAGTTACCGTCGGGTCTTTTATCGTCAATAATCAGATAACTTTGAGGAGAGTAGGTGTTCTGGATGAATATATGGTCAATTGTAAGTTCTTCAAATAACCCATATCCTGTGTATGTTGGTCCATCACTTCTTTCAGTTTCTGAAATGCAGTACTTTGAATTAGATAGGGTTTTTGATAAGAGTTCGTTGTAGGGCTCACTATCTTCGGAAACGTTAAAGTCGCCTACGACAATAAAACCCGACCTATCGGCGATAAAATCATTTATAAGTTTTGCGCTATTTCTTTGGGCTGTTTCTCCCTTATGATCAAAATGAGTGTTTATGAAACGAACAGTATTATTAGTATAGTGATCCTTAAGTTCGAGATAGGTAGCTATTCTTTTTAAGTCTGCATCCCAACCTTTACTGGGTTTTTCTGGGCTTTCACTTAGCCATAACATATCGTGATTGACAATCTCAAACCTTGATTTCTTATAAAAAATTGGAGAAGCTTCCCCAATCATGGACTTGAAGTTCATATTTATGGAGTTAACTTTGGGATCTGAGGTATTTATCAGGAAGTTACCACGTTCGGTATTTAATCCTGATCTGTATGAACCATAATATCCATACTGATCGCCTAACTCTTCCATCAAAAATAAATACTGTGGATGGGTGATTTCTTGAAACCCGATAATGTCCGGGCTATACTTTAAAATTAAAGCTAAAACAGCATCCTTTCGATTTGTCCAATAGTTAATTTCTTCCTCTTCTTTGATAAAGCATCTTATATTGAAAGACATTATCGAGAGATTTTTATCGTCATCGGATAGATCCGTCGGGATATTGATATTTGTTGTCCCCAAAGTTAATGGATTATCGAGAGGGATTCCAGAATATAGGAGTCCATAAAGGGTTCCGATACATAAACCCACAACAAGTATTATAGACGAGACAATTATTATAATCAGTTTAGCTTTTTTCATTATACGCTCCTCAAAACAAGACCAATTACTACTTTATCATTTTGGAAGCTTGGAGTAAATAAAGAATTGGCTAAATGAGTACTTTCTCGACATAGCATTAATGGGAAATGAACAATCGGTGGGTCTCTTTTTATGCAGATTTTGTGGGGGAATGATTAATAAGTGTCCATTTTTTTAGTATTGTTATGGTATATTCGCTATGGTATAATCATAAAGTTAATCCCCTAAAAGCATATGTAATGTTTTGACATCTGTGGGTATAATTATTAAGGAATTAACAACAAATCAAGCAGTATTTTTGAGGGTTTCCCGTTTATTGTCTAGAGGTTTAAAAAAGTTTTATAGGAGAAGAAAATGCAACAAGGAAAACTATTAACTTATACCAAGTCTGAAAGAAATGTGTATTTAGTTTCAATGGCGGGGCAAAATATTATTTATAATATTATTGGAGCCGCGCTTGCTTACTATTTCCAGTTTGTTATATTGATCCCCGCTCTAATAGTTGGGGTAATTATGTCTGTTGCAAGGGTCTGGGATGCAATAAACGACTTTATGATGGGAACCATCGTAGATAAGACTAGAAGTAAGTGGGGAAAATGCAGGCCTTTTCTTATATATGTTCCAATCCCTATAATGATAATAACAATTTTAGCTTTTACAAGTTTCGGCTTTTATGGCGGATCTATTGGAATGAACATCCTGATAGTTGCCTGGGCCTCTATAATGTATATTCTTTGGGGTATGATTTACACAATTGGAGACATTCCATTGTGGGGTGTTACTGCTTTAATGACAGAAAACAGCCATGATAGAAATAAATTATTGTCGTTTGCTAGAATTGCTGGTGGAGTTGGCGGAGGCGTAACGATGCTTGCGATAGTTCCCCTTTCTCTTGCTTTTGGAGAGAAATTAACTGCTTCACTTGGCATAAGCGCTGCAAATGGGGAACGTTGGGGATTCTTCTTAGGCGCACTTCTTTTTGCGATAATTGGAACGGCAATGTTCCAATTATGTGGGTTTAAGATTAAGGAGAGGGTGGTATCAAGTGAAAAGAAACCCAGCTTAAAAGAGAATTTTATAACGATGAAGAACAATAAGCCTTTTATGCAAATAATGTTATCCGGGATATTAGGTAGTCCCAAAATGCTTATAGCTCTTGCAGCCATGCCCCTAATTAATTATTATTTTGCGACAAAGGACCCGATAATGTCCTTTGTATACATGGTTGTTCTTGGGGGAGGAATGTTTCTCGGGAACTTTACTGGGATGGGAATAGCTCCAGCAATGATGAAAAAATTTAAGAAGAAGGATATTTATAATATTTCTAATTTGGCAAGTGCTTTACCTTTTGCTGCAATATTTATAATCTACCTACTGACACCCAGGGGCTTACTTGCAACCTCAATACCGTTGATAGTTTTATTCTCTATCTTATTTATGATAAACGGATTTTTCAGTGGGCTCGTAACAGTCCTTCAATCGTCCATGATAGCTGATTGTATAGACTATGAGGAGCATAAAACAGGAAATCGGCCGGATGGAATCTTTTTTGCCGGACAGACATTCCTTGCAAAACTGACTACTGGAATTGCTACAATCCTTGCCGCAATAGCGTACGCCGCGGTCGGATTTTCCGATGCCGCGGTAGAAGATCTTAACGCATATATTGCCAATCTGGGACCAAATGATTTGCTTCCAAGAGATATGCCTATTTATGACAACTTCATGATGATTCTTTTCTTGATAGTATCACTTCCTCCTGCGATAGGATGTCTGCTTTCGGTTATACCTACTTGGAAATACGCACTAGATGACGATTTGCATAAAAGGATTGTATCCGAATTAAACGAAAGACGGCATAAGGCGGATGATATAAAAATTGAAGCAGAAACCAATGATTTGCTTGTAACGAGTGAATCGTCTAAAGAAGAAAACGCAGAAAAAGAATAAATTCAACGGATATATTTTATTCAATATAGCAAGAACACCTGTGACTTTAGTCGTGGGATGAATTGCCAACGATAAAATACATATGTGAATTAAAAGCACACTAAAAACCCACGATGTGTTTGATGAGTATCAATACAAATGTTAAACTACAAATAAGGAGTTTAAAAATATGGCAGAAATATATCGTGGTAGGGGTTATGTATATTCCATTCAATATCATATTGTTTGGTGCGTAAAAATATAGACATAAAGTATTAAAC
>MWEH01000110.1 GCA_002070965.1 Firmicutes bacterium ADurb.Bin080
TTTTACGCACCAAACAATATGATATTGAATGGAATATACATAACCCCTACCACGATATATTTCTGCCATATTTTTAAACTCCTTATTTGTAGTTTAACGTATGTATTGATACTTATCAAACAGTTCGTGGATTTTTAGTGTGTTTTTAATTGACATATGCAATTTATCGTTGGCAATTCATCCCATGACTAAAGTCACAGGTGTTCTTGCTATATTGAATAAACTTTCTGTGAAAATCCCCATACGCAAACGGGGCACAGTCAGCAGCAACTAATAGATTAGCTCCAGCAAAATACGGGGCATTGACAGGTACCAGTTTAATTTGAACCGGCCATTGTCTTAGTTCAGATCTGACTTCTAAACCCTCTTCCGTAATTTTCTCTTCTCTTTGAATTGATTTCGAGTTACTTCCAGGGCATCCGCAAGGAAGATTCTCTTTTTCTTCTTTTCCCTTGCAGTCACAGGATTTTTCCGAAGCAGAATGTGATTTATCACTATCTCTTGTTATAGTTTTTGCTGCAGTCCCTGGGCATCCGCAAGGAACCCCTGCTTTTTCAAGTTTGTTTAATATTACCGCCTTTTCATCATATGGAGCAGCCTCTCTTTCTTCAAAGGTAATGGCTCCCGTAGGACAAGCTGGGAGACAATCTCCAAGTCCATCGCAATAATCATCCTTTAGAAGTTTTGCCTTTCCATCAACCATTCCAATCGCACCCTCATGGCAAGCAGCCGCGCAGGCTCCACATCCATTGCACTTTTCTTCATCAATTTTTATAATTCTTCTTTTCATTTTCCTTTTCTCCCTGAATCTCTGTATTGCATTTTTTCAAATTTTATTGATTTATTATCTAGATTATACTATACTCAAATTTATAATTCCGTTGTTTTTACAACAAAAGGAGAATTTATGAAAAATCTTCCAGAAGCGCTTGCTCTCTCCCCTTTATTCGAAGGGATAACTGAAAAGGATATTCTGCCATTACTATCTTGTTTAACCTTCAAAGAAAGGGAATTTTCTCCAGGCGAAACTATTCTTGCTGAAGGAGAAAGAGTAGATTCTGTAGGCTTGGTCATTTCCGGAGGGGCGCATATATCAATGAATGATTTTTGGGGAAACCGAAGTATTGTTGCAGATCTTGGCCCTGGGGATATATTTGGAGAAGTATATGCCCTCTCGGGAGGAACAAACTTATCGGGAGTGGAGGTTGTAGCCTATCAAAGCTCCGAAATTTTATTTTTAAACTTTAAACGAATGATTACCGTTTGCTCTTCAGCTTGCGATTTTCACAATAGACTGATATCTAACCTTCTGAAAATTGTAGGGGAAAAGAATCTTATGATAACCGAAAAAATGAGGTGTCTAACAAAACGCAGTACTCGGGAGAAGCTATTATCCTATTTTTCTCTAGAATCGAAAAAACAAGGGAAAAATCAAATTTCCATTCCCTTTAATAGACAGGAGCTTGCAGACTACCTATCAGTTGACCGAAGCGCGATGTCCGCAGAACTCTCAAGGATGAAAGAGGAAGGAATTATTGACTATAGAAAGAACTCCTTTGTCTTAAAACTACACCACGACCAATAGATTACTTTGAAAAAACCCACAGAATTTCTGTGGGTTGTCTCTTCCAAATTCTTGTTTGATTTTTTACAACATTACAAGAGTTTTACTATATCAGCTTCTAAGTCCTCTGGTTTCAGAATGTCTTTTTCCCCATTACAGGAGTTTTACTATATCTTGTTCCAGTTCCTCTGGTTTCACTTGAGGGGCATATCTTCTTAAGACATTTCCTTCCCTGTCTATTAGAAACTTTGTAAAGTTCCAGGTTATTTTTTTACCCATTTGGCCCTTTGCTTGATCTTTTAGATAATCATACAATGGGTGGGCTTCTTTTCCATTTACCTTGATCTTTTGGAACATATCGAAGGTTACTCCGAAGTTTAATTTGCAAAATCCTTCTATCTCTTCGTTTGTGCCCGGATCTTGGTGAGCAAACTGGTCACAAGGAAACCCAAGTATTGCCAGTCCTTTGTCTCTGTATTTCTGATTTAGTTCTTCAAGACCGCCAAATTGATATGTAAATCCGCACTTACTCGCTGTATTTACTACCAAGACTACCTTTCCTTTGTAATCTTCCATACTTACTTCTTTGCCATTCATTTTTGTGGCTTTATATTCGTAAAAACTCATTTTTTCCTCCTATGAATAATTTGGTTTTAATGTATATATTATACCTTCTTTACAAATTTTCTTCGGCGACATTATCACAATGAATTGTAGTTACCTAAAATGACTATATTTTTTGATATACAGATGATAGGAAAATCGGGGGCATTGTTCCCTTTTTCTTTTCTAGAATAATCCTTATTCAGTTACAGCTTGTAAAATTACAAGGATTGCCCCTATATTTTGGTCCCCGTCCATTACCGTTATTCCAACTTCTCCATATCCCGAGCTCATATCAGGTAAGGCCCCTACCATATATGTAAATTCATGGTTTGGAGGAGATCCTGCTTGAAGTAGTTCCTGTACCAATGGCCCTGTGGAAGCTGGATATTCAAATATATATACATTCGGCTCCCCTTGTTCGGGTATCTCTACCCCATTATATGTAGGGGTTCCGAGATGCATGATCCATTTTGCATACAGTGCTGTATCCGCCGTAATTGACGATACTGAAAATGGAAGGGTCAAATTTGAGTCTCTGTACCATTTGTCAAAATAATACCCCTCTCTTTCTGAAATAGGAATGGGGGCAGTATAGCTCGGATATACTCTGATACTGCTAACTGCACTTCCACCATTTGGATTAAAAGTCAGTGCATAGGTTTGTATCCAAGTTGCAGTGTAGGTCGCGTCCGAAGTAATATCATGTAATATTGGCTCCGGGTCCCATCCATCAAAAATATAATTGGTTCTTGTGGGAGGGGTTGGAAGGGCTATATCCTCCTCTTCGACTACTTCCTGAATATATGGAATTGTCCCCGTTTCTGTTCCGCCATTAACGTCAAATGTAACTGTAAAGTTATCCGCTGCCCTTAATGTGACCGTCTTTGTTCTCTCAACTTTGTTAAGCTTAATGTACAAAGTGACGGTATATGTTTGTCCTTCAGCAACAGTAAAGGTTTCATCATTCATTGGAATATTGTTACCATCTTTATCTTTGATAGTAACGGAGTACTCCGCTCCTATTTTAAGAGCCTCAGATTTAACCAACTCAGCCTCTTCAGAAATATCGTGGGTTCCAACGTAAACCAATATCTCTTCCTCAGGAATCTCCGCAAGAAGTTCATCTATTGGTTCCATCGCTTTCTCATCTGCTTGCCCGCAAGAAGCTAGAAAAATAGTTGCCGAAAAATCAGCAACAGAAAAACTACCATAGTAATCTTTTTCATGAAACTTTCCCCCTTTGAAAAGCACATATTTAATAATATTATACTACCAATATATACACTTATCTACAACAAACTACTAGCAAAAAACCTTGCATTTAGCCCCTATATCTCTTTATATTTACAACACAATCAACGGAAAAATGTTTCATATATCTCACAAAAAAAAGAGCCTCCTATAGGAGACCCTCTAATTATTTATTTGTACGTTTTTATTCTATAGTTTTTTATACCTAGCGCGTAACTTAAACTAAATATTTTTGTTCTTTTCTGTTTTCCTTTTCTCAGCTTTATACAGGAGAAGCAGAGCTGAATGGATACAAACCAGTGTGCTACTCCCGTTGTGAATTAGAGCACCTATTACCGCATCAATATACCCAAGCATCGAGAGAATGATCGCAACAAAGCTGATAGCAAGAGATAAGGTGATGTTTATTCTAATAGTAAGCAAGGTTCTCTTAGCCAGCCTTAATAATACGGGAATTTTCTTCATATCATCCGAAAGAAGGGAGGATTCTGCAGTTTCCATGGCTACACTGCTTCCCATAGCTCCTATTGCAAGAGAACAATCACTTGATGCAAGGGCTGCAGCATCATTTACTCCATCCCCTATCATTAGAACTTTTGCTCCCTCATTTTTCAATTCAGATATGGCATTTACTTTGTCTTCCGGCATTAGTTGAGACTTAATTGTATCAATTCCTATCTCTTCACCGACCTTGTTTGCGGCCCCGGTACTGTCTCCAGTAAGCATCACTGTCTTCATATTCATCAACCGCAGTTCCGATATAACATCCGCGATGTCTTTTCTTAAAGTATCGCTAATTGCTATAGCACCGGCATATTTTTCTTCAATTAGCACCCCAACAACGGTTCTACCCCCTAAGGGTATATTATTATACTCTTCTTTTGGGATAATATCTTTTATATAATCTAATTTATATACTCCGACCTTTTTCCCTTTTACAACTGATTCGACGCCATTACCCACTAAACTAACGGTGTTATCGCTATCTTCTAGAGACTTTCCATATGCTTGTATAATCGCCTTAGCCAGGGGATGCTCGCTCTTTGCCTCAGCTGAAGCAGCATACATCATTAGCTCTTCTTTTTCGATTTCATACGGATATATTTCCTCGACTCTTAACTTTCCTTCCGTCAATGTCCCCGTTTTATCAAACGCTACAGTATCAATTTTCGCGAGCGACTCGAGAGCACTTCCACTCTTAATAAGTATCCCTTTTTTGCTAGCACTTCCTATTCCTGCAGCGACAGCGATTGGGGTTGCGAGAGCCAAAGCACAAGGACAAAACACGACTAACACGGTTGCGGCTCGTGAGACACCCTCCATGGGAGACAGCTTAAATCCAAAGATCCCAATAAACAGAACCGCTATAGAAATAATCAAGGATACAACAACCAAATATGAAGCCCATTTGTCAGCTATCCGCACAACCGGGGCTTTCTTCTTTTCCGCCTCTTTTATGTAGGCAATAATCTTTGAGAGAGTGGTCTCCTCCGTCCTTTTGGTAGTCTCTATTTCGAGAGCCCCCGACATATTTCTAGTCCCCGCAAACACCACACTTCCTACCGTACATTCGACCGGTATAGACTCTCCGTTTATGCTTGAATAATCGACAGCGCTGTTTCCTTGAATTACCACCCCATCCACCGATATACTTTCGTTAGGTCTTACCAACACAATATTGCCCGGAACAACCTCAGCAACATTAACTTCTTTATACATCCCGTCTCCCTGTTTTATTAAAGCAATTGAAGGTTTCATTGAGATTAGTTTCTCAATAGCTGACTTAGACTTACCGATTGTTAAATCCTCTAGATAGGCTCCAATAGCCATTATAAACGCAACTTCTCCAGCCACAAAAAAGTAGGTTCCTCCATGGTCATGGCCGGACCCTCCTACTCCGAATATAACTAAAAAACCTATAATGATACTAGCAGTCATTGCCATGCTTACAAGAAGAGAACTAGTTATCTTTTTCTTTTTTAGTTTCTTGAAAGCGTTAACGTACAATGTATAGCCACTAAGTACAATTGCAATCCATGCGGGGTCCAAAATACCCCAGTATTGTGAACCTAATAGATGATATACATGAAATTCAGAAAACAGATAGCTCGCAACAACAGACAGTAGTGATACTATCAATAACACCATTTGCCTTGTTTTATTTTTCTTGCCTAGATCCACCGTTCCGCAACATGTTTCGGCTTTTGATGAGCCTCCGGAACAACATGAAGCTAATTCCTGATCCCCTTGATCTTCCTCTTTAAAACTTCTTTCTGAGCAGCAAGAATGACACTCACCTTCTCTCTTAATAGTTTCTTTTTTCCTACTTTCTGAGCAGCAAGAATGCCCCTCAACTTCTCCCTCAATAGTTTCATTTTTCCTGCTTTCTGAGCAACAAGAAGGGCTCTCGCCATCTTTCTTAATAGTTTCTTTTTTCCTACTTTCTGAGGAACAAGAAGGGCACTCGCCATCTTTCTCGATAGTTTCTCTTATATTACTTTCTGAGCAGCAAGAATGTATTTCTTGTCCGTCTTGGCTTTCTTCTTTAGCTCCTGTGCAACATGAATTATCCATCTTTTTTTTCTGCGAGGAAC
>MWEH01000111.1 GCA_002070965.1 Firmicutes bacterium ADurb.Bin080
ACTATTCACGGAAGAGATGATAATGCAGCTATGAACATATTAAATGAGGGGCTTAGATTATTGAGTACTTAAAAAAGAATACTACTGTAGGGACTACAGGAAGTTACGCCTATGGAGATGGAGAATACGAAGTCTATGAAGTAGGAATCTCAACACTTTAGTGATGAGAAGTTCAAATTCAAATGGGTGATATAATCAAGAATACTATCTTTTGATTAGGAAAGGACGAAAAACAGAATGAAAGAAAACATATTTTTGATATTGGGCGTAATCTTCTTTTTCCTTTTCTTTTTTATCGTTTTTGTATATTTAAAAAAGAAAAAAGGAAAGCCGTGGAAAAAGAAGAGTGTCGAGGAAATTGGGGCAGAAGGAGAGGCTGCGGTTGCTGATATAATCGGGGAGACAAAAGAGGGAGTAAGATATGTTTTAAATGATTA
Source organism: Firmicutes bacterium ADurb.Bin080 (assembly GCA_002070965.1). Taxonomy (GTDB): domain Bacteria; phylum Bacillota; class Clostridia; order Christensenellales; family DTU072; genus MWEH01. Next base: position 438 of record MWEH01000111.1, read on the forward strand.
CATGGTTGAGGATGAGGGGAAAACCAGCCAGATAGATCATATCTTGATTAATAAATACGGAGTGTTTGTAATCGAAACGAAAAACTACTCGGGGAGAATTTATGGGAGCGAAGCTCAAAGAGAATGGACTCAGGTATTAAATTTTGGAAGAACAAAGAATCTGTTATATAGTCCAGTAAAACAAAACGCCACGCACATATATCGCTTAAAAAAGTTACTACCAAAGAATACATCTATCACATCTCTTATAGTAATGGTTCAAAATAATACGGAATATATAAAAGCACCCAATATTATAAAATTATCCCAACTAAAAAAGTGCTTGTCTAAACTCAAAGAAGAAGTACTTTCAGAAGAAGAGATGAAGGATATCTTTGACAGGCTTATAGAGGCAAAAAGCAAAGTAACAACTTCTTCTGTAGACCACATCCTAGAAATCCACCAAATGCAAAAAGATGTAGAAAACAACATTTGCCCTCGTTGCGGAAGCAAATTGGTCTTACGAGAAGGAAAGAACGGACCCTTTTACGGTTGCAGTAGCTTTCCCAAGTGCAAATTTATTAAAAACAGCAAACGCTAGAAAACAAAATAAGACGTTATATTGTTGAGCAATAAGTTTTGGTAAGAAAAAGGGAGGCACAAACAAAAAACGTATAGACGAAATAAATGGCAGAAATAAGCCTTAACAGAAATTACTCCAAAAGTGTGATTAGATCTTACTTTTGTTTATTTAAAAGCGAAAAACTCTTTATTTTATTATAGTTATTTGCTATAATCTAAACAAGTAAGGGTAAATACTATGTTTAATGAGATAGCAAAAGCGGTTGTTTTTAGCGTTAGTGATATAAAGAAGCACTTCCAAACGGATGTTGCGATGTTTGCTTGGCTAAAAAGAAGGATACTAGATAAACGAATAATCAAGATTAAAAGGGATCTGTATTCGGTTGTTGACCCAACAATCGGAACTACTGTCGCAGACAAATATATGATCGGAAGTGCTGTAACAAAATCGTCATATATAGCATACCATAGTGCTCTAGAATTCCATGGAATAGCAAATCAGGTTTACAATATTTTGTATGTTGCGGGCGAAGAACGTTTTAGTCCTTTTGAATTTGACGGAATAGAATATTCTTATACTCATAGCCCCCTATCTGAGGGCGTTATGCGTATATATAAAGGATCTGAGTTAAAAGTAACTGATTTAGAGAGAACATTGATTGATTGCTTAAATAATTTAAAGATGTCGGGTGGAATTGAAGAATTATTAAATGCTCTTGATTCGGTTTCTTATGTTGACGAGAAACGGATGGTAAATTATCTTGAGAAGTACAACACAAACGTATTATTTAGAAAAGCAGGATACGTTTTTTCAGAATATAAAAAGGAACTTAGTCTCTCGGATGCTTTTTTTTCCTTCTGCAAAGAAAAAGTTGATAAAAACAGGTATTATTTTTTAAGAGAAGAGAAAGCTAATTCAAAACTCGACAAGAATTGGAATTTGATTGTTCCGAATCTGGTTGATTTGAGAAAAAACTTTATAGGGATATAGAGATGTATATTTTTACTAAAGAGTATTTAGAAAAGATTGCCAAGGAAAAAGGATTTATTAGAGATACAATTGAAAAAACGCTTAGATTAATTGAAGTTGTAGGATTCATTAATTCGGATCAAATTACCGAAGGAAAGTTGGCGCTAAAAGGAGGGACTGCAATTAATCTTTTGTCTGTCCCTCTATTAAGATTATCTGTTGACATAGACCTTGATTTCACAATAAATGAAGAAAAGGAAGAATTGCAAAAATTAAGAGATAGTATTACAAAAAGACTCAATAATTTTATGGGTCAGCAGGGTTATAGCAGAAAAGCTCCAGCCAAAGAATATCACGCATTATTTTCACAAGAATATAGATACTTAAATAGTGGAGGTAACCGCGATACAATAAAGATCGAAATAAATTTTATGAATAGAACTCACGTTTTGCCGCTCGAGAAAAAAGAAATAATTATTAACACAGATATCCCTGCTTCCCCGGTTTTGACCCTTAATACGGTCGAACTATATGCTAGCAAAATAAACGCATTATTATCTAGAGCTACCCCACGGGATTTGTATGATGTTTTTGAGATGATTGATAAAAAAGTAATCAAGGATCAAGAGATGTTACGCAAATGCTTCATCTTCTACAAGGTAATTGGAGGAAGCCCGCTTGATAGATCAATAGACTTAGATATTATTGACAAAATTGATGATTATGCAATTAAAACTCGACTAAGGCCAGTTCTCTCGAAAGCAGATAAGTTCAATTTCAATGAAGCAAAAATCAAGGTTAAGAATTATTTGGCAAAACTAATGGATTTATCAGACCAAGAGAAATTATTTTTATATAAGTTTATCGAAGAGAAAGAATTCCTTCCCTCCCTATTATTCGAAGATGAAAGAATTATTGCGAGGATCCAATCCCACCCAATGGCCTTATGGCGACAAAGAAGAGTAGAAGTGGATCAAGAAGAGGATGTTGATTCAGAACTAGAGCAATGATAGGGGCCCTGGGACAAATACTTAACAAAAAGAGAATTATTTAATACAGATATATCAAAAAGAGCTTGATTAATCTCTGAAAATATTGATTGTCTGTCAAGTTAGATTGAACCCAGAGAGTCCTATGAAAGCGGAATTCTCGGAGTTTTATTATACTTGACACTTATTTTATATATAAGGTATAATCTTTTAGCTTGTATGCTGGGGATTTTCCGGCTATAAGGAAGCCCCGAACAGGGGCATTAAAAATTAAAATAAACTCTATAGGAGAGAAGAAAATGAAAAGAACATATCAGCCGAAAAAACGCCACAAGAATAAAGTTCATGGATTCCGTCAAAGAATGAAGACACAGGGCGGAAGAAAAGTATTATCCAGACGCAGAAGAAAGGGCAGAGCGGAGATTACTACACACTCTGCATATTAGAAAAATGAAAAAAGCCTATCGTCTGAAAAACAGAGGTAGCTTTACTTATATCTACCGCAAAGGCACATCGCTAAGCACCTCAATATTGGTTCTGTTGCATGTTCCCTCCCATAGTCTAAGAATGGGTGTGAGCGTAAGTAAAAAGATAGGCAAGAGCGTGGTAAGGAATAAAGTAAAACGAAGGATTAACGAAAGTTTTTGCAGACTTGCTCCCCATATAACCGGACAGTATAACTATATCGCAGTTGCAAGAGAGCCCATCGCGAAAGCAACCTTTCTGGACATACTAAAAAGTATGGAGTACTTGCTCAAAAAAGCGGGACACATACCAAACGATCTCGAGTTAAAAACATTGCTATGTTGCACAAAAGGGAACCCAGAAGACAAAGAAAAGGATACCAAAGATGTCGCAACAGGCAAGGTTGACCCTTAAATATGAAAAAGATTTTCAGAGCATTAATCATCCTTTACAAAAAGACTCTTTCTCCCTTAATCGGGAGGGAGTGTATTTACACCCCTACTTGCTCAGTCTATATGCTTAACGCAGTAGAGCAATATGGAATTATCGTAGGAGTATTCAAAGGCCTGCTCAGAATCTTAAGGTGTAATCCCTTTAGTAAAGGTGGATACGATCCGGTAAAAGATAATTTGAGAGGACCTGTCAAATGGCTCTTGTAAGCCGAAATTTTTAGATTTTGCCCGCAAAAGATATTCTCACAAAAAATTCATCTTACTATGGCCCGTAATCAATAGTACAAATATTATTTCCCGGCATAGCCAGGGGAAAAGATATTGAAACATATAAAATAGAAAACAACGGAGAATAACCGCAAAAGGAGCTCAGAATGGGCATAATGCTCGCAACAGAACTAAACCTGGTCGGAAAACTAATTTACAACTATTTATTTAAATGGATCACTACTTGGGGAAGCGAGACCGAATTACTTGGCGCTTTTGCCATAACTGTTATCTTTTTTACTCTCTTTCTGAAAATAGTTACCTTGCCCTTAGATATTTGGCAGAAAAGCGTGACTAGAAGTAATACCAAAAAAATGGCAATAATGCAGCCTGAACTTGAAAAGGTACAAAGGCAATGCGGAGACAACAAACAACTCTATGCCCAAAAACAAAGGGATACATATAAAAAGTACGGATATAAGACCCTTGCTGCATGTTTACCCAGTTTAGTTACAATGGTAATTTTCTTTGTAGTTTTCTCCGGATTCAATAGTTCGGTAAGATATCATAACAGTGTGGTTTTTGATGAACTACAAGTAGTATATGACACAACATATGAAGATACCTATGCTGATGAAATTTTGGGAGGAAAAACACCGACTGAAGCAATGAATGTAGCGATTACGTCTGCGGAAACGGCCGTGGTCGGAAGTTATAAACCCGAGAAATTCTTGTATATCACCAATATTTTTATGCCAGACAGCTGGAAAAATCCTATCCCTGATGTGAATACCTATGCTGGGACGGGAATGGGAAAACTTGGAATAACCGATGTTGACCGAGTAAAGTATGAACAGGTGATGAAGCCAATAATTCAAGAATATAACTTGACCGATACAGGAAAATCTAGGTGGAATGGTTATTTAATTCTTCCAGTACTGACGCTACTCCTCGGAATAGCTTCCTCAAAGCTATTGAAACCACCAGAACAACCCAAAATGCCCGGGCAAAGCGAAGATCAGATTAAAGCACAGGAAAAAACAAACAAGATGATGACGTTTATCATGCCTTTGATGATGGGAGTTTTCTCCTTATTCTACAGCGCAGCGTTTACCTTGTATATGTTTGTTAACAGCTTCATTTCCACTGCGTTTGCGCTAATCTACAATATTATTACCAAGAAAATAGATGAAAAAGAGAAAGATAAAATAATGAGTATTACTGTAAAGAAGTAACTTGATAAGATATATACCCATCGAAGTAAAACAGAACACAACGCATTTTAAAAACTACATATTATGTCGCTTTGCGGCAATTAAGGAGAAATACAAATGAAAAACAATGATTATGAGTACAAAGATGAAACCGTCGAAGGCGCAATTGCACAAGGACTATTAGACCTTGGGTTAACGGAGGAAGAGGCAGACATCGAAATTCTTAGCGAAGGCGGAGTTTTTAAGAAGGCAACTGTTAAAGTTTCCCCTAAGGCTAAAGAAGAAACGCCCGAAGAAGAGAGTGAAGAAGTTACTGTAGAAATTACTTCTGAAGACGAGGTTGATTTTAAGAGCCTTGACCCTGAACTTGTTGAACAAGTAAAGGAAAAAGCTTTTCAGTTTGTCAAAGGCTTAATCGAGATCATGGGTGTGGACTGCGAAGTGTCTGTTAAGGTTACAGACGAAGCTATCGTTATCAGCGTTGATGGTCCGGAAGCAAGGATAATAATTGGAAGACGCGGAGATGTCCTTGATGCGATTCAATTTCTTGCGCTTACAATAGGGAATAAAGAACATCGTTCTTTTGCCAGAGTAACAGTAGATGCCGAAAATTACCGTGCAAAGAGAGCTGAATCATTGAAGAGAGTTGCAGAAAATTATTCCAAGAAAGCAATTAAATATGGAGAAATAGTAGAACTTGAACCAATGAACCCCTTTGAGAGAAGAGTTATTCATACCACTCTAAAAGATGACAAGAGTGTTGTAACCAGATCGGAAGGAGAGGGAAGAGACCGTCATATCATTATCATTCCTTTAGATGAAGAAGGAAATGAAATTACAAAGAGACAAAGAAATACTCGTTCAGGATCTTATGGAAGCTACAATGATTCGGGTAATTACGGAACATCTTCGGACTTTAGAAGAAAGGGCGCCGGAAGAATGAAAACCTATGGCGGACCCAAGAAGAGATTCTAAGACTGAGAATATTATTCTATAAGGAGAGCGGGAAACCGCAAGAGGAAACGTGAAAGAAGATACCATTGTCGCCGCGGCAACGCCGCCGGGACAGGCGGGCGCGGTAGGAATAGTCAGGATGAGTGGACCACGCGCAAAAAAGATTGCTGAAGAGGTATTTTGCGCGGTTGATCTTGATTTCAAAAAAATCGAGCCATATAGAATGTATCTTGGAAAAATTAATACAAAAAACTTTTTAGATAGGGCGTTTTGCGTTTATTGCAAGGCGCCTAAATCATATACAGGGGAAGACGTAATAGAGTTTCATCTCCATGGCGGGATCACAATAGTCAAGGGAGTTATAAGAGAGCTAACTGAAAGAGGGGCTCGACCCGCAGACGCAGGTGAATTTACAAAAAGAGCATATCTTAATGGGAAAATGAACCTTAGCGAAGCAGAAGGCATAGCGGATATGATTAATGCCGAAAGCGAAGCCGAGATAATGGCTGCTTACCGATTGATGAGTGGCGAGGTTTCTCAGACAATATCAGAAGCCGCATCGGACATACTAGAGGCCGCATCAAATTTGGAAGCATATCTTGATTACCCGGAGGAGCTGGAAGAACAGGTTTTTGAACCCAGCAAAAAGGCACTCAAATCAGCTCTCCTAAAACTCCGTACAGCACTGAAGAATTCAGAAAACAGAAGATATATTACTGATGGAATTAATATTGCGTTAGCTGGTCTTACTAATGTCGGAAAATCCAGCCTTATGAATGTCCTGTTAAAAGATGAAAGGGCAATAGTCACTGATATCCCGGGAACCACCAGAGACGTTTTGAAAGAAAGTTTCATGCTGGATGGGATAAAAGTAAATATTCTTGATACCGCAGGTATTCGCGAAAGTACCGATACGGTCGAAAGAATAGGGGTTGAAAAAGCAAAGAAAGCAATAGATTCTGCAGATATAGTCTTGTTTGTGATGGATGCATCTCTTCCGATAACAAAAGAAGAAGAATCTTTGTATTCTCTAATATCTCAAAAAAAGCACATCCGAATTGAGAACAAAGGAGACATTATTAAATACCCCCGAATAAAAGATATTACAATAGAGGCAAAAACCGGGAAGAATGTTGATAAATTAATATCTCTTATTTTGGAAAAAACTGATGCGAAAACAGCGCTTTCCTCTTCAATTTTAACCCGGGAAAGACATATATATGCTGTGAAAGAAGCCGAGAAAAGTCTTCAGTCTGCAATAAAGAACTTTGACTCAACCACTCCGGACTGTACTCTAGTGGACATAAAGGATGCATACAGCTCACTCCTTAAAATAACAGGAGAAGATGTTTCAGAATCAATTGTAGATAAGATTTTTTCTACCTTCTGCGTAGGAAAATGATGAAGGTTATTCATATCAGAAAGGACTAAAATACATACCATGATAAACGTTTCACCAGAAAAAACATATGATGCAATTGTAATAGGGGCAGGACACGCCGGTGTTGAAGCAGCTCACGCGCTTGCGTCGCTTAATAATAAAACACTTCTTTTAACCCTATCCCTGAATGCAATTTCCTTTATGGCCTGCAACCCTAACATAGGAGGGACAGGGAAAGGACACCTTGTAAAAGAGGTGGATGCTCTTGGTGGGATAATGGGAGAAGTCGCGGATATAGCGACTATTCAAACAAGGATGTTAAATCTCGGAAACGGCCCTGCCGTTCATTCTTTACGAGCCCAGGTAGATAAAAACCTCTATCATAGAACCATGAAAAGAAGGATGGAGGAAACCCCCAATCTAGATATTCTTGAAGGGGAAGGAAAAAAGATAATAGTTGAAGAAGGTAAAGTAGTTGGACTTGAAACTGCACTTGGAGATACCTTCAAAACCAAGGCAATTGTTCTTGCTACCGGTGTTTACCTTAACAGTAAAATAATAACCGGAGACCACTCGGAAGCCACCGGGCCAGCAGGTTTTAAGGAGAGCACTCTTCTTACAAACAGCCTTCTGGACCTAGGCATAGAAATCCGCAGATTCAAGACAGGGACACCCCCAAGAATCTTAAGTTCCTCTATCGATTATTCAAAAATGGAACCCCAAAATGGTGATATTGGAAACCCTGCGTTCAGTTCTATGACTGATTTTGAAATCCGGAATGATCATCCTTGCTATCTTACATACACTAATGAAACCACTCATTCCATAATACTTTCTAATCTTGACAGAAGCCCGCTATATAATGGAAGTATCAAAGGTACGGGGACAAGGTATTGCCCATCAATCGAGGACAAGATAGTCAAGTTTAGAGACAAGGACAGGCATCAGGTTTTCATTGAGCCGGAGGGAGCAGAGACCCACGAGATGTATGCTCAGGGTATTTCAACGAGCTTACCTTTCGACATACAGGAAAAAATAGTACACTCAATTTCCGGACTGGAAAATGCTAAGATAATGAGATACGGATATGCAATCGAGTATGATTGTATCAATCCTCTTGAACTTCTTCCTTCTTTAGCATTTAAAAAATATGTTGGTCTTTATGCTGCGGGTCAAATAAACGGAACCAGCGGATATGAGGAAGCAGGGGCCCAGGGAATTATAGCAGGGATAAACGCAGCCAGATTTATCTCTCAAAAAGAGCCTTTAATCCTAAGAAGAGATCAGGCATATATTGGAGTCCTTATCGATGACCTTGCAACAAAAGGCACAAATGAGCCTTACAGGATGATGACCTCGAGAGCCGAGCACCGGTTAACCCTTAGACAGGATAATGCAGATTTAAGACTAACTGAAATCGGCCGTGAAATTGGATTGGTCTCCGATTCACGCTATTCCCGCTTCCAGGAAAAATTAACTGAACTTGAATCCATAAAAAATTCCCTGTCTGAAAGATATAAACTTGCAGACGTATCACATATATATGAAAAAAGAGGAGAAACTATCCCCAAAACAGCCGTTGTTTCTGCAAAAGAAATGCTTAAGAGAAACTATATTACCGCAGAAGATCTTCAACAAGTGTCTCCTACATTTGCTTCCTTCAAACTTTCAAACATTAAGCTGGTTGAAACCGAGCTGAAGTACGATGGATACATGCAAAAACAAAAGAGGGCGATAAAGGAGTCCCTCCGATTAGAATCTCTTCCTCTTTCCCCCGATCTTGATTACACTAAAATAAAGGGGTTAAGAATAGAGGCAGCCCAAAAACTACAAAAAGTAAAGCCCTTGACTTTAGCTCAGGCCGAACGCATAAGCGGAGTAAACCCCGCAGATATTACAGTACTACTTTTGCATTTTCGTAAAACTAATAAATTAGGATAGAGAAAAAATGGATTTATTAATTGCCAACAAAAAAGAACTGGCTTCTTATGCGAAAAAAACAGTAGAAGAACACTTTTCTTTGAATGTATCGTCTGTTAAGTATATTGGGGGTGGATCTTTTGGAAAGGTTTTTAAACTAAAGTTGGACTGCGAACCTTATACTGTTATATACAAGTTTTGTAAAAAGGAAGGAATGGCACGTTCTGAAACCTATGCTTTAAAGTTCTTTTCTGAAAATACATCTATTAGATTTCCCAAAGTATTTTTTGTGAGGGCTCAGGGAGGCAACTACCCCGATGGGTATTGCATGGAATACATACAAGGGAAGCCTGCCTTTATGAATTTTGATATGCTCGCTTGGCCCCTCCGAAAAAAATATGATTTTTCATATCAGGTTACCGATATGCTCTATGCTATGCATCATAATACTGCAGAAAAATTTGGGCCACTTGAGAACCCCACATATGATAAATGGCTGGACTATTACTATCCCTGGGCAAAAGATATATATGAAAAAGCAGCAAAGATTTGCACGAAAGCGAATGGAAAAAGATACATTTTCGATGCAATGCAAGCGGCATTTGACAGATTTGACGAGATTTTTAGCGAAGAGGTAACCACTCCTTCGGCAATACATGGAGACCTTAATCTTTTAAATATTATGGTGGGGAGGAAAGGAAACATTACCGGTTTTATCGATCCTCTTAATTCAATGTATGCCGACAGAGAGTACGATCTTTTTCAACTCAATAACCTTACCGGACCGGTTTTTGGCTTGTATGAACTTTATAAGCAAAAATTTGAAGTCAGTGAAAAATGCGACGTGAAAACGGCTTTTTATGGCCTCTGGAATGAAGTATACTGTCTTATCTCAGCAGGAACATTTTATAAGTTTATTATGAATCCTCTGGTGAAAAACATGTATATACAATTAATTAAACTTGATCAGAAGAAGCAATCATTAATACGATAAATTGGATTAATTTCAGCACTACTGAAACTGTGCGAGATTTGTTTAATCCATTTGTTAATTTGCATCAAAACTAATCTGTCAATACGTTGAACATTTGAGCCCAAATGGGCGGTACTTTTCAGTATGCAAAATAATTACTAATGAAAACTGTTTGAGATTCGTTATATACTCTTGTTAATTTGCGAAAAAACTAATTTGTCAAACACGTTGAACATTTGAGCCCAAATGGGCTGTACTTTTCAATATGCACCATAATTACTATGAGAAAGCAATATTGGATAGCAGGAATTTGGTTGCATTTTTTAATTAATAATCGCTAAAAGCATTGGCCATAATACCAGCTATACTTTGAAAAATGCGGGAAAATATGCTAATATTTAAGAACTAAAGGAAATTATAAGAAGGTGTACAAAATGGCAAAAGTAACTAATACAAAGGTTCCGTTGAAACATTATCCTGCAGAGTTTGTAAAAGGTTTTTTAAAGAAAAGAAAAGTCTATGATGAAACAATAAAAATCGAGAAAAAAGACACGTTGATGATTGCACATAGAGGTCTTTCTAAAATAGAAAAGGAAAACACAATCCCTGCTTTCAGACTAGCCGGCGAACACACATATTATGGGATAGAGTGCGATGTACATCGGAGTAAAGATGGAAGATATTTTATTATTCACGATGAAAACACTAAGAGGGTGTCTGGGGAAGATTGTATTATCGAAGAAAGCACTACTGAAAGAATCAGAAATATTTATCTAAGAGACATTTGTGGCAATGCGTCCGAGCAATATATCATCCCGACATTGATTGAATACGTAATGATCTGTCAAAAGTTTAAGAAAGTTGCGGTAGTTGAATTCAAAAACCATTTTGAAGAACAACACATTTTGGAAATGTGCGAAATAATTGATCGGGAGGACTGCCTTTGCTCCACGGTTTTCATCTCTTTTGACCTTGAGAATCTTCAGGCTGTTCGTAAGAAGTATCCCGATCAACCAGTACAGTATTTATCCAGTAGCTATCATGAGGGGATTTTGGAACTATTAAAGCAAAATAAAATGGACCTGGATATTTACCACAGAGAACTTACCAAGGAGAGACTGGATATTCTTCATGAAAATGGGATCAAGGTGAACGTTTGGACAGTAGACGATAAAAAGACTGCTGAAAAGTATGCCTCTTGGGGCGTAGATTATATCACCACTAACATTCTAGAATAGATTTAGTCTCAATAAATAACTATTTTTATCGTGGCCTAAGGTCACGATTTTTTTATTATCGGGATGATAATCCAGAGTATCACTAAATGGTTTTTTTACGTTAGATTAAAAATGCGATAAAGTTATGGGTACAAACCCAATAGACCCAAACAGAACATAGTATAGTTCGCAATATTGCAAATAACTATTGAATTATGCTAAATTATTTGCTAAAGTATGAACTAGAGGTGTATATGAGTAAAAAAGACCAATTTGCTAGTTTAGTCCTTTTCACTTTAAAGGAAGCAGAGGATTTGTATGAAAAAAAGGAATCAGTGGCTTCTTCTCTTTCTCGATATGTAAAAACAGGAAAAGTAGTTCGGATAAAAAGAGATTTGTATGCAGCTATCGACCCTATGACCGGTTCAATTTATGCCAATAAGTTTGAGATAGCATCTAAGGCAACTGAAACTAGTTATGTATCCTATCATTCTGCGCTAGAATATTGGGGCCTGGCAACCCAGGTTTTTAATACAGTGTATTTTTCCTCCGATAAGAGGGTTTCTAATTATGGGTATTCGGGCATTGATTATGTTGGAGTGAATTCTCCGTTCGAGGAAGGAATATTAGAAAAGCAAAACAACAGTATAATCAGAGTGACTGATTTAGAGAGAACATTGATAGATTGCATAGATAAGATCGATTTGGCAGGAGGGTTTGAAGAAATAGTTGAAGGGATAAGTTATCTACGTCACGTAAAAGAGGATAAATTACTTAATTACCTTCGTATTTATAACAAAAACTTTTTGTATCAAAAAACAGGGTATTTCTTCTCATCTTACACAGAGAATCTTCTTTCAAAGGAGTTCTTTAGAGAATGTAAAGAAAAAATGGGGGAGAGGAAATCATATATAGATACTTTTGTAAAAGGAAAAAGAAAACTAGTTAAAGAATGGAATCTTATAGTTCCAGAAACGTATTTATAGGAATGATTTAGGAGAACTGATTTAAGGTGTTGTCTGGTATAAAAAAGCAAACGGGATTGATTGAGGATATTGCTTAATATATAATAAACATACACTCATTAATCGTGTGAGGGTATTTTTCGGCAAAACACACCGAGGAGTCGGCCAATATTTTGCTTTTTATCTCTTTGGTGGTTTTTCGGTAGCAACCTTAAATTAAGCAAGCAGGAAGAATACAGATTTATATATATTAGGAGGAAAGGTTCTTGGAAATAATTACAAACAATCGAAGTTGGGAGTTCTAACCGAAAAGGAGGAAACCTTGACTAACGACTTTTTTGTAAATCTTTTAGCCATGGATACAGAGTGGAAGCCGGTATCAAAAGATCAGGACGAGTATGAGGGAAGGGATAGGAAAACTGGAAAGAAAAAGTGGAGAGCGCCCAAGCGGAAATAGAGTACGATGGATATACAATAAACTTTTATTATTCTGTAGTTGAAGACTCAATTCTAGAGATCAGGATGAATCCAGAGTTAAGCGATTATCATTATACATATTTTATCGGGGATACATCGTTTAATTCAAACGGAGTGGTCGTAGAAAAGCGTATGGCTTCCGACTCCTTAACTTGGATCCCTGCAATTGAAAATACAGACTATTACTATGATGAAGATGCGGACTTGGATATTTCTACAGCTATGTCTACCCTTGATCCGGGTAATTATAGTGGAATAAGTATAGAGGCTTTTTATACAGAGACGTCCTACTCGGCTTTTTGGGTTCCAGTTCAAGTGGTAAATTTAACAAACACAGGACTGAATATTCAAGAAGCCTACCTTAATGGCCAATCACCAGTGGCAGAAGGCCCAGCATTTTTTGACTATATTTCATATTTTGTCTTTGAGTACGGATATTTAGATTTGTATTTAGAAAACAGTGAACTCAATCCATTCATCTCGGTTAAATATGAAGATTCGAGCGAAGTAATGGATTACCATATGAGCTTTGATGGAGAGACCCAAGTAAGCTATACCGCATATATAAGGCTTGGGGCATATACTGCCACGTATGACATTACTATAAGCCCATATGTCCGTAAAATAACAAGTCTTGAAGCGGGAGGATTACCCTTTGATTTAACTGAAAGTAAGGGTGGAGGAGCTCAATACATAGATGCAAGCACATTAGTTAACGCAGAAGATACCTATGTTCTTGTAACCTTTGACTTGCCCACAGAATATGATGCTTTTGCATCGTACAATGGAGGCGCTTTCTCCTTGACAGTTGGGGAATCGATAGAGGGAATAAGGGCGCATTCTTTCACCTTTGACTTTTCAGTTTTCCCAAATAAGGCATTCAGATATGAGGGACAGATTAATATAACTCAATATAATCCCGAAACAGGATGGAATGACTTTGTGGAAGCTGTATACGTATACATATATATCGAAATTCCAATGGCAACATTCTCTGTTAACGGAATAGATATAGAATATAATGAAGAATATGATCTTCGGGTTGAGTTAACTGAGCTATTAAGTAACAACGCAATAACTGGGGCTGCTGAAGCAGGGTTTTCTTTTGCTATTCAAGATCAATATCAACAACAACTAGGTAGTCTTGAAAATTTAGATCTTCAAGTAGGAATTAACGGGTATTACCTTTCTATAATGCAAGACAGCGAGTATTTTGCCTCTGTCTATTTTGAGATATATCTCCCAGAAAGTTTGCTTGGGACAGTTCAATACGGACCATCCGGAAGCACATACATTATTAACCCAGGAAAGGTCACAAGTTACATTAATGAAGGAATTCTTGAGATATTCCCAGAATCTGGAGTAACATACGCAATTTATGATGAGATTGGCGGAAGCCCAATTACTCTTATTGATGGCGAGATTCCAGAAATCCTGGCAGGAGACTACAAATACTACTATGTAGTCTTCACATATTTGGGAAATGATTATGTAGCAAGATATGGGTTTGAAAATATAAATGAAATGATGCTGAACCATAGCATTAATCGCATACAGGTCATAAACGAGGCGGGAGAGGTTCAATATAACGGGGTGACCATTAATAACTCATATGATTTTTGGGTAGTTATTCCAGGAGGGGTCACAATAACAAACTCAGATGTTTCTCTAGACTATAGTTTCTGGGGAGATGATGCTCATTACGAAGTAAGTATTGATTCAGTTAAGGACATCATCGCAATATCAGTTATTACAACAGTTTCTTCAGTTTTGCAACGCAAATATTATATTTCTGTTAGTAGGGTGGGCTATATAGATGTTTCTTCAGCAGAAGCCGAGATTATTATAGCTCAGGAACCCGTAGTATTTACCGAGTATTCGGGAGAAGGAGCTCCGGAAGCTCCAGATAAGAGATACGAAGCTACGGTTAGCGTTTATCAGTACTCAACTTTGTCTTTTATCTTAGACAACAATTACCAGGGAATCTCTGTTTCAGATCCAACGTTCTGGGAACCTTACGGAACTGATATGATCCAATTTTTAGGAGATCCTGGGGAAGGATATGTTTTTTCCCTCTTTGTTACCTCATATGACTTAACTACAACTTACGAATATAGGATATATATTACGATTTTGGAGATTCCTCCAATTATGACTTTTACAATCAACGGAATAGAATACCCATATTACTCTTACAACTCCGATAATAATGCTTTCTGCCCGATGGATGGTGGAGCGTATTCAGTCTTACCTCTTCCAATGTCTGTATTAGGATCGGCCTATACGCCGGGAAGCCCGAACACCCTAACATTTACTTACTCGTTTACAGAGGAAGGATTCTCCCTTTATGATACTGAAATGCAACCTGAACTTTATGAGGGCGATTTATCCATATTTACCCTTATGTCTTCCCCTGGAAGCGTGGAAATAGTATGGGAGGAGGAGGGCCCATATAGTGGCTGGGCTGGTGCATCTTTCTATATAACTGATGGGGAAGAATATGTGGAAGGATTCTATTTCTATCTGTTTGATGACATTCTTTCCTTCAAAGCAGGGGACGGTGGGGCTATGTTCTATACTGTCCTTGAAGAGACGACATCGCCCGAACCTGTTTATGATATTTCCTCTCAGTACAGACTATTTGCAGGAACTCCAGTTGATGGGGAGGTTGAAGTAATTATGCCTGTAGAGGTGATTGGCGAAACAGATCCTTCCTTAATAACTTCCACAAGTATTGAGATAATTGGAAATGATCTTGTCAGCCCGTATTATTATGCAAACGATGTTACCTACACCCAACTTATCCCAAGTGATAATATCTTCTTTATAGATTTAACATACGCGGACGAAATACTTTGGGGTGAGTTTATCACATCTACTCTCGATAGTTCAGATCCAAACTTCCTAGTAACTCCCGGAACATTCTATATAGTCAGGCTTTCCTTGAAGCCTACCTTGCTGGCATTTACACGAGACCAGTTTGTAGGCGGGCCGGCTGGAGCCAGATTATTTATTGATGGAACAGGGGACTTTGTCTATGATGAAATAGAGGAAACCTACTCCTTCGATCTTTCTTACATGTTTTATGATGCAGAATTAGTTAATCCTCTTGATATAGAAGAAGGTCTAATCGTTGAGATGAATCCTCCGTTTATGGCAGAGGGTTGGGCTGCGTTTAATACAGATGGCTCAGCCTTAGAGGGCCCTCCAGTATTTTACTACGATGCAATGGATGATATGTTCTACTCGAACCTTCATTTTGTAAACGCTCTAGTCTACGAAGAACGAACGGTGACTCTTGAAATCGTTCTCGCTTATTACTACTATGTAATGGTATAACCTCTCATCCTTTATTTAAACTAAGCTCCCTTCGGGGAGCTTTTTTATTGGCAGCATTATAATAATTTCCATTATACCGTTTCTTACCAATCTTCGTGATGTACGAAATAATACCCAAGCTATCATTGATTTGCAGGAAAAACCAATCTACAATAATATTATATGATAATTTCTTAAAAGATGACTTTTGCCTAATAGGAATTAATGATGAGTAATGTAACGAGATTCAATAAACCAAACTTTCTCTTTCCCTTCAGGGGCTATCCTTTTTTTAAGGCGGTATCGAATAACCCTGAGAAGAAAGCTTATGCCTATTTTTGCAAAACGAATGATTTTGGATTTTATCTCCTTTTGTCCATAGCTCCAATAGTTTCCATTATGTATTTTTATCTCCAGAACAGGGACTACCCGAGTGATTTCTATTACAATGGGCTTATATTGACGTCCATAATCGGGCCAGCGATGCTACTGATTCCGGTATTTTTAAAAATACTTTACTACCTTCTTCGTCCTTCCGCGACATTTATTAGAGAGTATATAAATAGAGTAACAGAAACTCAAAAGCAATATCTTTTCGAGGAGAGAAACCTAAAACGGGAAAGAATCCTTGGAACGGGATCAGGCAATTCTGAGATGCCTTTATCTGGTTATCGTTCAACTTATGAAAGAGGATATTCCTCCCACCAGGAAATACGTGTAGTTATATATAAGCAAAGTGAACTTATAGTAATAAAGCGAGTATTTTCTTTAGTTGGCAGTGATTTTTGGGAGGGAGTAGACAGGATCAGTCTTTCCTTTCTTGTTTCCGTGTCAGAGGAGGGGGATAAATTTTATCTGCGTTTTGGAAGCGGAGATGAGATATATTTAAATAAAAATGATACAGATATCTCTCTGCTTAACAGCCTTAGAAAATAGTTCAAACATCGACTTTTTAAAAACATTTTTTCTCATTTACCTCGAATGTTTTATTGAGAAGGAAAAAGATATTAGGAAAAGAAAACTATCAAACAAAAAAAGGAGAAAGAAATGAACAATCTCCAAGGAGTTCAATATGAATTTTCATGGGGCATGACATTATAGCCAATAGTTGTCTTCAAGGGTTTACACTGTCTAAATTGTTGGTCAAGTGAAAAAGAGAGAGGATAGTCAAAAAAAGAAAGGGGGATCCTAATAAGAAAATTATTAATGAACACATTCAAGCCTTTTGAGGCGAACCACCCACTTTCCAGATAGAAAGTCCCAGTTATTGTTTCATTTGTCAAATACGAAAAATGTGAAGAAACCAAGCCATATATTAAGCGCTGTAATATCCTCTTAACGATTCTTTCTCAAATAGCGTATAATATATCTTTGATAGGTGAGCGATTTTTAAAGGCTACCGCCACAAGCACCAATCAAAAACACTAGTATATATTTATATAGGGGAGTGATTTAATGAAAGATTACGGATACACAGATAAGTTAAAAGGGCCATATCTAAACATGGCTAAATTTAAAATTGACAATCCCATTTTAAAAGCATATTACAAGTTCGGGCCGGTTATTGCAAGAAACATGCCAGCTAGAAAGAATACGATAAAAGAAACAATAATCCTTCCAGGAGAAAATAACAATCCGATTAATTGCATAGTATTCTCGGCGGACAACCTTGATGAAAATGCCCCAACTATAGTATATTTTCACGGTGGTGGTTTTTATATAGGAACCAACCCTGTTTGTATGATGGTAGCCGGATACTTAGCTGAGAATCTTAGATGCAAAGTATTTATGCCCGAGTACAGAACCTCTTTTAAGCACAAATTTCCGACACCAGTTGAGGATTGCTATAGCGTGACAAAAGAACTCGCTTTAAACCCAGATAAATATGGGGTTAATGTGGATAAGCTAGGAGTATATGGAGATAGTGCAGGAGGGTGTCTTGCCGCTGCAGTATGCCTTATGTCTCGGGATAGAGGTGAATTTAAACTCGCATTCCAGATGCTAATATATCCGGTAACGGATTATTTAATGCAGGGTGAAAGCTTCAAGCTCTTCCCCGATTGTACTTGGTCAACAAATAATAATATTCAAATGTGGGATACATATTTTGGAGGTAAGGTACCCCAAAAAATAGACTATGCTTCCCCGTTGCATGCAGCCTCACACGAAAATCTGCCAGAGGCATACATTGAGCCCCAGGGTATTGATTGCCTACGAGATGATGGAATTTTGTACCATGAAAAGCTGGTTAAAGCAGGTGTAAAATCTGAACTTAATATAATAGAAGGATCCTACCATGGGTTTGAACTTGAGTTTAAAAATCCTTTTACACAATTGATTCTAAAGTATCGGGTGAATAAGATTCGCGACTTAACCCGGACAGCAAAATAGATAAGTAAACACAGTATTTTTAATCGTAATATTTAAAACTATTTTTAGAAAATTATATTGAGAACATAAATTCCACACTAAATTTCACCTAGTTACTTACTTTGGAAGTTTACGAGTATAGGGAGACTCATCCGAAGTTAGCGCAAATTTATACATTTCCTTTTATCTTTTATTTTTTTAGTATATATTAAGTGTATATGAATCTCTCTATTTGGGAGAGTGGTTACGGGTGAGGTTTTTTGATGAATGCTTTAAAATGGGTGGGAATATCTCTTGCGAGTGTAGTTGTTCTTTATCTTTTAGTTTGTGGAGTAATGACGGCTGTAGGCTATATACACATGGGACTCCAAAGTAAGGCTGCGAACGGAAAGGAATACGGAGAGGCAAGATACGAGGAGATTAAATCTTCGGGCATACCTTCAGAATTCAATATTTATACTGCAGAAGAAATATCAGCAAACTCCGATTTAGAAGGCGTAAAGTTATATTTTTTCCCAGCCCCTTCAAACGAAAAAACTAAATATGTTCTTGTCTGCCCGGGAGGAGCTTATGTTTGGTGTGCACTTGAAAACGAAGGTTATTCTACAGCTGCCAAGGTAAATGAAGAGGGCTACACAGCTTTTGCTTTAGTGTATAGGGTAGGGGAAGCTGCAAACGAGAGAAAGCCACTTGACGATCTTGCCCGAGCGGTTAAGTATATAACGGAAAATGCGGACACATTTAACGTAGAGAGTGAAGACTATGCTATATGTGGATATTCTGCTGGAGGAAATTTGGTAGGATTATTTGGATCGGACGAATACGGATATAAAAATTATGAAGGCATAACCAAGCCAGGAGCCATCTTTATGGGTTATCCCTGGGTTAACCCAAGCATTTCATCCTGGAATGTTTTCGATGCAATTCTTTTCAAGGTTCTTGCCGCAAGAGGACACAATGCCTTTTTATACAAGAACCCCTCAAAATCTGATATAGAAACTATGAAAGTATATACTCATATCACTTCCGACTATCCAAGCACCTTTATTATGCATGGAAAAAGAGATCAATTAGTCCCTCACTACAAAAACTCTGACCAACTTGTTGAAGAACTAGAAAAAAACAACATCCCTTATGAGTATTATCTTGTTAAGGATGTAAACCATGGAACGGGCATCAACGAAGGCACTGCCGCAGAAGATTGGATTCCCCGGGCTATAAGCTTTTGGGAGAATAACGTATAAAATTACAGACTATATATATCTAATATTTCTCCATTATTTCCTCGTAAACTTAAAAAACAGACCTTAGAGATGATGAACATAATATGTAATGAGGGATGAAAAAGCTAACAAAAGATTTCAGATTTAATTATTTCTAATAAAGTTTCAACGGTTTTATCGTATGAGACAGACTCAAACAGTAAATCTTTGGTGATTAATTCATAGTCGCTTTTATATGTTTTCTTAGACAATATTTTTGAAAGTAAATCATTAATATCTTGCCCTTGTTCTGCAGATGGGCAAAAAGACTTACCTTGACGAACTCGGCGAGTATCTGAAATAAGAGATACAAGAAAGTTGCCTTTTTCTATTAATGGATAGAGCTTATAAATATCATATAAGTGCCTCGAATGTTCTTGAATCCTTCCAGAAATATAATAGTCGCAAAGGGCAAATACCTTGTCTATAAAGGTTCTTTCCATGGATAAAACCCTGATTTTATAAGGGTTTAGTTCATAATCTTCAATTATTTTGAAAAAGCCATTAGTGAATAAGAAGTCATATAGGATACTGGTTGCTTCCCGAATTTCAGTAGGGAAGGATTTCAAAAAAAAGGATGATTCAATGAAAAGATATTTTTTAATGCTATGTTGGGAAAAGTTTGAGGGATAATCGATAATATATCGATTAAAGTCCCTTTTACTTTTTGTCTGAGCTAAATTTAAAATTTCAAGTTTTAAGCTTTCGCATGATTTAATTATAGACTCTTTTACTTTTTGTCTTTGGCTTTGGGAAGAACAATTCTCTTCCAAAGAAATATCAATGTCTTCCGAAAAGCGGTTAATAGCCTTATAACACTTCGAAAGAGAAGTTCCTCCCTTAAAAACTAGATGAGGAAGAGCGACGGTCAAATCCTTTAAAAGTATTGTAACAAAATAGTCTTTTTCAACAATATCAGGACGAATTCCAGTATTGTCAGAAATTTGAAGAATAATTTGTTCAAATAATTCTTTATTATTGTGCAAAAGCATTGTTTAACTCGCTTGTCATAAGATTCTTTATTGTTTTAGCAGGGTAAGCATAAGAGTATTTAATCAAATCTCTAAATGTTAATCGATTTTCCTGGATTATATTTTTTAGGATTTTATTCTCATAGTCAGATAATTCTTTTAAATTAAAGCGAGTAAACAAGTCAAGCAAGGACAAATATTTAACGTTCTCTCTATTAATTGGAATTCTTGACTTGCGCAAGCGAACTAATTGTTTCCCAACATAAATTTCCCTTACCCTTGATGCCTCTTTATTTGTTACTATTTCAATCGTATTTGGAACCTGAGAGGTAAGATTATATATGTTTTTAAGAGCCAATCCAGAGTAATATCCAAAGATTTCCCTGTTATTCGATATGTACTTTCGATATAGAACCTTTTCTGGAGAAATCTTCGATAAACCAAAAATAGTTTTTGTTGGGATATAATAAATACCATTTTCAAAACGAACAATCAAGTTTTCCTTAATAGCTTTGTCTAATAATTGGTAAACACGTTGGATTGAATAGTTTGCTAAAACACCCCATATTTCTTCGAAAGTAATGGGCTCATTTTCCCCAAATTCATCTTTAAGATCTTTTATCCAATCCATAATACGCGTCCAATTAATCTTTAATACCAATATTTTAATAATATTGACACAATTTGTCAATATAATTCTAATAATTAGATATAATATATGATAGCACCAAGGCACAATTAACTTTGGAAATTTCCCAAGCCCAACTTCTTGTTACGAGAGCCAAATAGATTTTATGTTTTAATTGTGTTAAAAAGAGCAAAGTGATAATATAATAAATATCAAATAGACATCAAATAAACATGGGGAGGAGAATAAAATGGCAGAACAGAAATTAGGAAAACCTAAAAAAAGACAAAAATTAGAAAAGTTTTTAGATATATTGGGAGAGACCGTTGCAGTAATAACAATACTTGCATATGTAGTATTTATTGTAAACGCTAACTGGGCATTTCTTCCTGCAGGTATAATAACCTCTATAATCGCTGGAATCAGGACTTACGGACTGATTACACTTCTAGGAATAGTAGGATTTGAAGCTACTGCAAAGAGAAATATAGTTATCAGAATAATTTTTTATGTTCTTTTCGCAGCAATTATAATATTCCAATTCTTCCCTGGAACCTGGGGAACAGTAGTGGGAGTCATTAATCAATAATAATTCAATACTTTATTAATACAAAAAAAAGAATCCGACATCGATTGCCGGATTCTTTTTTTAAACATAAACTAAACTAATCCTTTTTAGGAGCATGTGGGTTACTCTTTTTCTTTGGAGCCGTACTCTTTTTAGGTGTAGCAGGCTTACTCTCCGCGGGTGCTTTTACGGCACTCTTGGCAGTAGCAGCCGCTTTTTGTGTAGCCGTACTCTTAGTAGTAGTCGTTTTTGTTGCGGCCGTACTCTTTGCAGTGCTAGGTTTTGCGGAAGAGGGCTTAGTTGAAGGGGCCTTTGTGCTTGTGGCGGCTTTAACTTCAGCAGGCTTAGTAGCCGATTTAGTAGAGGTCGTTTTAGCGGTGGCTGCCTTCGTGTTTGTTGCTTTAGCGGGTACTGGTTTTTCTCCTTCCGATGTCTTTGCTTTAGAAACGGAAGGTTTCTTAACGGGTTTTTCCTTAACAGGATCAGACTCCTTTGCTTCCTCTGCTTTTGATGCTTCTTCCATGACTGCTAGAGCTTCTTCAGTTGAGGTGCAAGTTGCACACTCCCTAACTTCATATTCTTCAGGAAGATGTTTTTCAATGCTATCCATGGCACTTGATTTATAATCAAGTTTAAATCCATCTTCTGCGACATTTTCCCCAATTTTTCCCAAAACATTGGGACGATACTCACTTGCAACCTGATCAAAAGTAACCTCTTGAGTTTGTGGCTCCACAGGAGTTGGTTCGGAGGGATTTTTTACCGATTCGTGCAGTTCATATTCGTCTGGAAGATGTTTTTCCAAGGTGTCAACTGCCGAGCATTTTTCGTCGAGTTTAAACCCATCTTCAGCAGCATCCACTCCAGTTGAATTTGAGGACTCAATAGAGGTTTCTTTTTTAACTTTCTTTGTGACAGTATCTTCAACTATTGGATGCTCGGCAAGATATGCTTTTCTCTTTTTAAACATAGGTGCCATTAGGAACAAGAGGGCTATTCCAAGAACAACCATAAGGATGCTCCAAAACTGGGAAGGGCTTACTCCAGCGACTAAAGCTCCTCTTTCATCTCCTCTAATGTATTCTATTAAAAATCTAAATACTCCGTATGAGATTAAGTAAACAGCCATGTTGTGTGGGAAGCGTTTTTTTACGTACAATATTAGCATTATAACCGCTAAAACAATTAAGAAAATAGCTTCAAATAACTGAGTTGGCCAAACCTTAACTCCGGGGGTTGTAACAAATTCAATTCCTAAGAAAGCAAGAGGGCCGGTGGCTTCTGCTCCGTAGCAACATCCTGCCGAAAAACATCCAAATCTTCCGAATCCATGAGCAAGAGTTAATGAGATAGGCAGAATTGAAATGATATCAAGAAATCTTCCTTGGAACTTCTTTCTGAAAATGAAGTATATTGGGATATAACAGGCGACACCGCCGATTAATCCTCCTAGGAATGTCATTCCTGTGTCTAGCTTAAACACTGCATTAGGATCAACTTGTCTTGCATCGATCCAGTTGTATAAAGACTGGAAGACCATAGCAAAGAAGAATCCTACAGCGACTGCAACCACCAAAGCAATGCTGGTGAAGTCAACAAACTTGTCTTCAACCTTTCCAACTTTAGCAAGCTTCCAAAAAATTAAGAAAGCAACAAGAATTCCTAGTCCAATTAGCAAGCCGTATAAAGTAAATAGGCCGAATATTTTATCTGGATACATATATTACCTCCAAAATTTATCTATTTTTTCAAAAAAAGTGAATACACTCATTATACGCCCGTGTAATATAATTGTAAATTAAAAAGAAAAGTAGGGATATACTGGATACCCTAAAGGACAGCAATATAAAATATCTGGAAATACATTAATAAAAGATAAACAATTCACTGGCTATATATAAAAATCTTTAATATTTTGCAAACAAATAAAAATGAACATTTCTGCCGTTTACGGCAATAACGTTCAACTAAGGTAATTTTAAAGTAACTTTAATAATGATTACGAGCCATCTCCATATATTTTTAATAAGATAAATGAATTTGACTCACTTTCTTAATAACACTTATTCATAATAAATAAAGTTGTTTCACTGCCCTCTATTTGAGCATGAAGATATGAAAAACTTATAAATCGTTCAACCTTTGTTATTGTCAGACTGCTTAATGGAATAGTCTCCCATCCGTAGCGACCACCTATTGAAGACATATCAATAATGGACATGCAATTATTCTGATCAATATTATTATTTATTGTACCTTGATCCGTCAAAAAGGGTAATTTATTTTTATCAAAGAGTATGCCTTGTCCGCTGTATTTTCCATCAAGTACAAAGCCTATCAAAGTATTAGGGGCAAAATAATTTGTATAGTTACTGAATATTCTACGCAACGATTCGTAGTTCCTAGAATCAGCATTCTCGTAGTGAGATAAATTTTGGCGGATTGGACTATTCTCCTGATCTAGTTGGGAGTATACACCTATATTATTAGAGCCGTCATGCCATTGCTTTGCCAAATCCGATAATTTCTGCCCAGGTGATACTTCCTCATGATAAAAATACTCAAGGCATCCCATCAGAATCTCCCAAGCAATAGCATCAATTTCTGCTTTTTTTGCGTCTTTGGGCTTAGGGATAATATCTATTAGCTTTAATGCATTAAGCCAGTTATTATTAGTAGCAATTTTTTTACCATTAGTTTTTAGCCAATTAAAAATCTCGTCATACATAAATTAACTTCTCCTTATTTTTAAATATATTTTTACTATAATAATATAGTGTTAGATTAATTTTAAACTATAATTAGTTTTCTTGTAATGTAACCGATTCATTTATTAGTTATATTACTTCCCGTCCCAATAACGCAGGTCGCTTATACCCATATCGCCGTATTGCGACATTGCAGGTTTTCCCGCGATTTGTCTTACGCGAATATACAGCTTCAGCTGTTTATCGTAATATGCGATAACACCGTAGTTCAAAGACCTGTAAGAAATTCTGTAATCGTCTTCCTCAACGTAGCCTATTATCAAGCCTATGTCGTTTTTGATGGTTTCTGTTTTCATTTTTCCCTCCGTTTATTTGTTATCAATCCTTTTCTTTTTGGCCTGGTTTTCCTTCCTTTGAATAAAGCAGAGCATTTATGATGGAATAGTTTACATGCATATACTTTTCCCTTGTCGTTATTCCCGAAATCAGCAATCAATTTTGTTATTGCAGCTTCCTCAGATATATCAAATAGCATTCTGACAAAATCAACGGCATTCCCGCTTTTCCCGCAGCCAAAACAGTGAAAGGTATAGTCCGCAATGACAAGTGATGGGGATAGTTCCGTGTGCCCGGGAAAAGTGCATATACATGCTGCCATCTTACGGGTTTTATGCATTTCCCTCGGTGCGTATTTGTCGATTAATTCTTGTATAGTTACCTTCGGTAGCGGTCCATTTTCCATAATTGATCTCCAAAATTTTGTTTTTATATTATATCACACCCATTTTTTTAAGTTTCATGGAACGATTCTCGCCCTTTAATTTTGTTTTTATATTATATCACATCATTTTTTGGAAGTTTCAGGGAAGGTTTTTGTCTCGGTAGTTTTTTGTTGCTATATTATACCACATCATTTTTTGGAAGTTTCAGGGAAGGTTTTTGTCTCGGTTTTTTTTGTTGCTATATTATACCACATCATTTTTTGGAAGTTTCAGGGAACGATTTTCTGAGAAATTTTCGAAACATAATCGCCCAGAGTCTCACCATTAAGCCGTTTTATAGCATTAAACGACTTTTTACAGTTGTGTAACCTTGCCCATAATAACGTAGCGCAGATTTTTTGTTAGATAGCAAGGATAGAAAAGTTTTAGTGTTAATAAATTTTTTCTCCCCACAGGATAAGTCAGATCTTATCATTTAATATGTTTTTTAATTATTCGATATGGATAACAAATAAAAGGCAATTAACATATATCATCAGATATTCTGCTGTATGCAGCTCCATTTTTCGAACAAGTACTAAAAACATCCCATTTAGTTGCTCATAAATATTTTATCCAATTTTTCCCTTGCATCCCAAACCTTCGAATGATATATTGAATATAAAAGAACGCAATGTTCCTTTAAGAGCAAAAGTTAATATAATACCCATAATTCAACTCAAGGCGTTATCCCCTCGAGAGCGATAACAGAAAAATAAAGAATGGAAAAAGCCTACAAATTTAGAATATATCCTAACAAAGAACAACAGGAAACTATACAAAAGACGTTTGGTTGTTGTAGATTTGTATACAATTTTTATCTTGCTAAAAGAATTGAGTTATACAAAGAAGACAAGTCCAGTATGAAATATAATTTGTGTAGTGCTGATTTAAAGGAGCTTAAGAAGTCTTTAGAGTGGCTTAAAGAAGTAGACAGCATTTCACTCCAATCTTCGTTAAGGGATTTAGAAAACG
>MWEH01000112.1 GCA_002070965.1 Firmicutes bacterium ADurb.Bin080
AGCCATCGAGACTAAATCTGAGTTGCACTTACTTTGAAACGCCTTTTCCTGGCGTTACCTTTTCATGCGCTTTTTTGCTCTTTTTAACACTGAAATTGCCTCTTTTATCCTTCCTTCCATTAACAGTATCATTGTTTTTTCATCTCTCTGTGTTGCACTTACACTAAGTAACTAAATCCTCGAATTACTGTTGCACTTACTTTGAGAACTGACAGTTATGTGTACATATTCTGTTGATTATATAAAATATTAGTAAAATTTCTAATTCTCGCTCTATCTGGACGTACATTTATAAATTTTTTGATTAATCAGTCAAACTAAGGTAAAGTTCTTTACTTTGAGCAAGCTGACTTACCTTATATGTATAAATCTTCAGATACTCCGGTCAATCTGGCGTAAAGCTCATAACTCTGAGGGACTGGTTCTCCTGGCAAGATAGCGGGAGTTCTGCCCACACTATCATAGACAACAAACACTGAAGGATTTAAGATAGTTTCAACATTTATAAATCTCTTTACTATCATATCCAATCCACTAATAAACGGGGTCAAAGGTTTCCCATCTGGATCTACCATCACAATTTGATCAACCCTTAGCCTAGGGTCCTCACAATGTACTTTTTCAATGTTAGGTTTGAATATTGCCCCCATAGCAAGCATTGCCACACTAACATACTTCTTACCATTATATGTGTAATACAACCTAGATAATTCGGGGACCTTAAAATAGTCTGCGAAAGCAGAATTCAGCATTTTTCTCATTGTCCCCGAGGTCTGTTCATCCATTCCAAAATTATCAGCAAGAGCTCTGATTATTATCTTTGAAAACATATTCGTGAAAGAATCGGGTGAATGCCAATTATATACATCCATAAAACCTTCAATGTAGAGTTCCGGCATGTAATTGTGCTTTAAATCTTCAGGATTCAGGTCCGAGTTGTATAGGAAGCATACTGCTGGGCCATCCGAATGTTTAAAGACATTATTTCTTATGGTCATTATGGGTTTCAGTCCTTTCTCATAAAAATCTCTGTCAATGTCATTTACCCATTCGGAATATAGGGAATATGTAGAATTATCTCCCAAGATACATCCCTCAATTAGCACTCTTCTTCCCTGTTTTATCGCAATACCATATTCCCCGTTTCGCGCTTGTACATATCTGAAAGAAATTAATGCATCCGCCCTGAAATCATATATAAAAACACCCGCCCCTCTTAAAGAACTTTCTTCAAAAGTAGGTGAATTTAAAAAAATTATCTCCTCGAATGAAATCTCTCTCTCTACAAATCTTCTGTCTTGTAATTGTTTTCCTTCCGGAACTCTGAGGCCGCTTCCGGACCAGTTATATGGGTCTCGGAATATATTTATTGCTCCAATGAAAAGATAGTTAAAATCGTCGTCAGAAACACCACAGGAATTGTAAGTGAATCCGTTCCCGTAAAAAGAAACTCCCGTATTGTAATTCACTGGTTCAGTTGCAAATATATCCCTTTGCAGGCATATATTATACTCTTCATCAAAATTCAAAAACATTATTTCTTCAAATTTCTCAACATTAACATAGCTGGGATCGTTCATAACGTTGAATGTAAATGAGCTTTTTATATAATCATACTTCCTTCCATTAACATCCAAAAATGCAGTAATAGTGATTGCCTTTCCTATACTTTCATCCTTAAAAATCAAGACTACGTCCTGAGTGTCTTCATCTAAAGTAATCTCTATTCCTTCTTCATCCGAACTTTCCCAAATTACATCGAAAGTATTTCTTTTATCAAGAAGCCCAAATTCAAAGGTATTAATGATTTCATTGTTTTCATTCAACCATTTATTTCCCCATTTTCTGGTAAGTTGTATGCCAAGTTTTGAATGCTCTGTTCCATATGTGAGGGCAAAGGCAGGCACTTTCTCCCTTACAGTAATTTGCATTTCCTTTCTCTCACCCATATAGTCAGCATAAATCACTGCATTCCCTGCTTTTATGGGAACCATTACTTGGCTTGAAGAATCAACTTCCAATATACTTGTATCAGTTGAAAAAAACTCAATATCTTCTATTCTGTTTCCAGATAGAGACTCTTTAATGTTAAGAAAATATGGACCATTGTTAGTATATACCTTTTCAAATGGGTCTTCAAAATCCCAGTCGTTTTTGCTTGCCTCCGTCAACTTAACATAAGATATCTTTTCTTCGAAAGTATCTGGATTTGTATACGTGACCATATAGAGTAAGGGTGAAATGAGGGATACTTCAGTGTTTTCGGGATCAAGAACTAAAGAATCTTTCACCCACTGGGCACTGGCTTTTCCCTCTTCAACATAAGCGGTTCTGCTCTTAATAATTGCCTCAGTTGTATCGACGATAACATCGAATACAGAATAATTCATATTTTTATCTCTTGCAGATACTCTTACCTGAGATAATCCTCTTTTTTGGATAGACAAGTACCCGTTTGGAGAAACCCTGACCGAATCACCATCAACTACCCTCCAGTACATTTGACTTTCTTTAAGGGCATCTATTGGGTAAATATCGGCATACAAGGTTGTGTTATCTTTAATCTTTACGACTTCATCTTCCGAAATTTCTAGGATCTCTTTCTCTTCTTCAAGGCCATTTATTCCGTATGAATGAGAAATAGCATACACGCTTATTTTTTCGATTGACTCAGATTTTATGTTAAAAGTAACAGCCCTTCTGACATTCACATTCGCTTTTGCGCTGATTATTACTGTTGCTATTCCTATTTTTATGGGAATAACCCGATACTTATTTGTCCCGAAAATTTGCTCAAATTTCACTTCTCCCGAATTATTTTCATCAAACTCAATCTCATTAATCCCATCCTCTTTTGTCATAAGAGGAAGAATATCAACCATAATAAATTCATTTTGTGCTTTTAGATCAAGAGTAATGATCGAGTCTCTTTCTACCACCTTATTGAAAGAGTCTTTTATCATAATCCCTGTCGGATTGTCCGGTGTTGCCATAGAGAGAATATTGCTAGTAGCTGATAGCGCAAACACCACAATTATGGGAATAAAAAATATTACAATTATTAAAAATTTTTTCATTAGTCCGTCTCTTGTAAAAGTCCTTTATCCACTTTCCACGGGCGAACTTGAAAGATTTTTCTTTTTCATCACATATCAATAACCGATAGAACCATTATTCTGAGAAATCTTGAATGATTTCTTTCTTAGCTAGCTATATATATCGATGAATCGTCTTTCTTAGTGTCTAACCATGGAAGACATTACTCTACATTTATTCATACAAATTTACAGATTGGCCGGTCAGCCTTGCATAAAGCTGGTAGTCTTGAGGAACAGGATCTCCAGGTTTTACTGCGGGCTCTTTTCCTCCCTGAAAATCATAGCAAACCAAAGCGCTTGAATAGGTCACTTTGTCTAAATCCATAAAGCTCTTAAGCAATGTTTTTAACGCATTTACGGTCGAAGATAGAGGAACACCTTTTTCATCCTCCATTGGAACATCTAATACGGTAAGTCTTGGATCGTTGCAGACTATTTGTTCCGCTTCAGTACGGAAAATTGCGCCAAGGGCCATCATGCCTACGCTGACATATTTTTTGTTATCCTTCCAGTAGTAGATATTATTCAACACAGGGCTTCCAAAATAGTCTTTGAAAGCTTGAACCATCATTTTGTCTATAATATTAACTGCTTCTTGGGTTGCGGAAGTATAGGCGAGCAAACTTTGAACTACGATTTTTGAAAACATTCTTTCAAATGATTCTTGGGTATGCCAATTGTAAATATCTAAAAATCCATCGACTAATATATCTGGCATGAAACCCTTTGCCAATGATTCCGCGTCTATTGAGTTACCATATGCAAAAGCAACTCCCGGGCCATCTGAATGCTTAATAACATTATTTTTAAATGCTAATTTTGCTCTCTCATTTCCAAAAGCTCCATGTGGGAATTCGGGATATACCGCAAATACTGAATAAGTGTTGTTATCTCCTAATATACATCCTTCAAAAGAAACATCTTTTGCCCAAACAACTTCAATCCCTCTTTCAGCGTTCCTAACCTGCATATATTTAAAAGCAATCTTGCCCTTCCAAGGGGCAATTATAGTGAAGCAACTCCCACGATTTGGTGATTCTTCTATTGAAACTGCATTACTCATTCTCAACTCTTCAAACGTCAGGTCCTTTTCCACACTTTGTGTATCAGTATAAGTTTTCCCCTCAAGCTGTTGAACCCCATATCTTCCCCACTGATAAGCTTCTCTGAAAATACTTATCGCTCCCACTCCCAAAGGAAGGCTTGGTATTTGAGAGCCATCGAATAAAAACCCGTTTCCAAAAATCGAGATACCCACATTCATGCTCAATACATGCGTCGCCATAATATCACTTTGCAAACAAGCATTATATATCTCATCAAAAGCTAGCTCTTTCATTTCCTCAAAATTATAGACATTTACGTAATCCGGAGTATCCATCATTTTGAACTCAAATGATTTTCTGAGGCCAGGAACCTTTCTATTATTTACAATCAAATCTGCGCTTATTACAGAGGATAAACCTGCTCCATCCTCGCTAAACGTAAGGACAACATCTTGTGTCCCTTCGACATTCTCTATGGAAATAACATCCGGATTTGAAGAATTCCAAACCACATCGAACAAGTTTGCTTTATTGTACAAGCCGAAGTTAAATTTATTTGTTAACTCTCCCTCTTCATCAAACCAATAATTCCCCCATTTCCTCGTCAGCTGAATTCCGAGCTTTGCATCCTCAGACCCCAACATAAGTTCAAAAGAGGAAACCTTCTCGCGGATAGTAACTTTCAGACTTTTCTCAGTATTCTTGTATTTTGCAGTAATGTTTAATATCCCGGCTTTAACAGGAACCAGCGCCCCTGTCTCATTTTCATAATCAGCCATAGAAGAATCATCGAGTGTAAAAGTAACATCTTCTTGAGGATCCCGGGTTAATAGGTTAACTGCTTTTAAAAAATGTGGTCCATTGTTTGTATATAATATTTCCGGTCTATCCGAAAAGTCCCAATCGTCTTCTTTAACCTCTTCAATCCTAATAGTATCAGAAAGCTCTTCCTGTGTAAGAGGGTCAACGTAAGTAACCGAATAAACCCCCTCTCCAACTAGAGTAGTCGAGGAGTTCTCGGGGTCAAGTGCAAAATTTTCATTCACATATTGATTTGATGCCAGTCCTTCTTCAACGTATCCGACCTTCTGCTTAACAACGGCAGCAGCTGTGTCCACGATTATATCCTTGGTAATAAGATCCGCATTTCTATCCTTTGCCATAACTCTTATTACAGACAAGCCTTTTTCTCTGATAGTTAAATACCCGTTTGGAGTAATCTCTACTGAAGTACCATTTGATACCTTCCAAGTAACCATGTTATTTGACAAAGCTTCTATGGGAAAAATATCAAAATACAACTGCTGGCTATGATTAACCAGGTAGTTCTCGCTTTCCTGCAAATCCGATTCGTAAGAATTATATACTGTTAGATTTTCAATTGAGTCAGAAGTAACATTAAAGGTCACTGCTCGCCGGACATTAACATTAGCGATTGCAGACAGTATTATCTTAACAATTCCCACTTTCTTTGGGATAACAAAATATTTATTGGTCCCTTCCTGCCTGACCAAATCAACATCTCCGACATTGTTTTCCTCTTTTTCCGGTTCGTTAATCCCATCCTCTTTTGTCATAAGAGGCAAGATATCCACCATTATGAATTCGCTGGTATCTTTTATGTCGACGCGAATCACATCGTCCTTTTCGATAACTTGATTTAACGAACTTCTTATTTCTATACCAGTCGGATTATCGGGAGTAATCATAGAAATAAGCCTGCCCGTTGCATTTAGTGCGACGGTCACAATTATAGGAATCAATATGATTACTATCAATAAAAACTTTTTCATCTCTTTTCTTCTATTTTCGGTGTGAATAACTATCACACCACCTATTTTTTATCATTATTAAGCTTTTTTACTGCTTTATTAGCATTTTTTATTCTATCCTTAGGCCAATAATTATCTCTTCTCCAGAACCCCAAATTGTTTCTTTAGGGTTCCATAAATAGCAATTTTTCTTATATTTAACCTTTTTTACTCATTGAACCTATTTTTTTTCGAATTGTTTCCTCTATTTTTTTAATTTCCAATGTTATTGTATTGTTTTTTCAGCTTATGTGTATATGTCAAAATAGCTACGATAAACAAAAACGCAGCAATTCCGGCGCATACATACAAGGCCAAATCTGCCCCCACCATATACCCAAGTATCATTCCAGTAATGCCTTCGACTAGCGCAACAGCTAACCCAAAGCCGATTGAACTTGAGGTATTAATGTTATTATTGACAATCTCTCCCTCTCCGGAAAGATTGAAATATGGTCTTTTTATGTCGGTTTTCATGCTAAACAGTGTCATTGCAACAGCGATTGCCTGGACCATTCCGAATATGGAAAATGCCATAGATACACTCATCTGCTTAGTGAAAAGTATTACCGCAACGCATAAAAGATTTGCAATAAAGGATACTAAGAAATACATAGAAAATTTAACAAATAATTGTTTTTCTACAGGAACAGGGATTATTTTTGTGTGATAAAAATTATTGCCCTCTCTACTAACAGAAGTAGCGGAAAAAGAGGTAATTATTGTAGAAAATATCAGCATAACTAACAAAGTTATACCAAGAGTAATCTGTTCCCCTATTTCATTTTTACCAAGTTGGAGAGTGATGCTATTACAAAAATATACCATCAAAGGCATTGCACTAGCTAAGACAAAATATTGAAAACTGTAGTTTACCGACCGGAAAATCTCAAGAAACTCCTTATGGATAAGGGATATATAAACAGGTCTTTCGCGATTCTTTGTCACTTTTTTGAAAGCGCTTCCCTCAACTTCTATGTTTCCCAAAAGAGTTTTTTGATAAAGCTTAACTATAACTAGAATCGTTCCGATCAAGGAAAACCCAAACAGGCCGATTAGCGCTGGGTAGGCTAAATATATGTTGTTCATAACCAAAATGTCTGCAAAATATTTAGTGGGAATTAGATACAAACAAACATCTTTGAGGATATCAACTACTTCGGGAGAAAATACAGAAAACTCAGTGTTCTTTAAGAAAGTAACCATCTTATCGAAAACTGCCATATACGCCCCAAAGAACCCAATCATAACAATCGAGAGGATAACAATGATTAGAGCGAACTTATTCCTAATTCTATTGGTGAATTGCATCCCGGGAATTGCCAACAAGTTTGAAAGTAAGAATGGAATAAAAACTGAAAAAATTATGGCGGCTGGGATCCTCCAGTAGTACCCAATGTTAGCTTCTGTCACCCTTCCATACGCCACAAGAAAGGGAGATAAAATTGACACAGTTAAAATTAGTTGAGAAATTATCAAAAAAAGTGTTTTCGAGACAAAAACATCTTGGAACTTAACAGGAAATCTCATTAAAATCTCGTTGTCACCCTTGAAGTAAAGAGCTTTCGATGTACTGCTTACCCCAGTAAATGTAAGGAAAATAAATACTGCAGTAAATAAAATTACCAGAGCCTCATATACCATTCCAGCCCTATCAAACATCTCAAAAAATATTTCCGCAACAAAATAAATACCTGTAATTGCACCAGCAATGAGTACTAAATACATTGCTGATTTTAGCCAAGACTTTGTATTCTTGACATTGTAAGTACCATACTTATTTTTGAACTCCAGCCGGAGTAGGGTCCCAATTTGATTACTCATATTTTTTCCGCCGACTATCTGCCCATCCCGAAAATATCATCGGTTGTAGCATTAATCATATCTTGTTCGGTTGCCGTAATTTTTACAAAAGTATTCTCAAGTGTCTCTTTGTTACCTTTGACATGTAAATCAATTGTGGCTTGTTGTACCCCATCTTTAATAATAGTTACCCGGTCACAAACCTTTGATACCAAATCCAAATTATGGCTGGAGAAAAATACCGTATTTCCATCTAAACAATGATCGTGCATTCTCTTCAAAATCTCAATCATCGACTGGTGGTCAAGTCCCATCATCGGTTCATCCAAAACCCAAAGCTTAGGATTATGAATAAGAGCCCCGATAATGCTGATTTTCTGTTTCATTCCGTGAGAATATGATTTGATCTGGGAATCAACCGCATGTGCTAGCTTAAACTGATGTACATATTTGTCAAACCTTTCATTTCTGTCTCTTTTATTGACCCTGTAAACATCGGCCAAAAAATTGACGTACTCTCTCCCGGTCAATTTTTCATACACGGAATGGTTGTCTGGCACATATCCCATATTAAGTTTAGCATTGATGGGATCTTTTTGAATATCATGCCCACAAATCTTGATAGTCCCCGAATTAAAAGGATAAATCCCTGTTAAACACTTTATAGTTGTTGATTTGCCTGCTCCATTCTGTCCCAGAAACCCGAAAATCTCTCCAGGCTGCAATACTAAATTCAAATCTTCCACAGAAAACCGCTCACTATTACGGTATTTCTTATATAAATGTTCTATTTCTAGCATATATCTCCTAAAGGCAATACTTGCCCGTCCCCTTGCCGCACCAAATAAACCACAATAATAGTTTATGCGCGTGCGCGCATTCTATATATATCTACTAACAAATCTATCATATAGAAATATTATTGTCAATTATAAAGAACTCGCCCTTCCGGGTTGCCTCTGTTGCAACACAATGATCCTCTCTTTCTATTCAAAAACCTCCCGGTTCCCCTCTCCTGTTTATTTCAACAAAATCCATTTTTGTAAATAATTTTTGCAATTTTGTATCTATAGATACATTTATTGCGTATTTTTTATTATCGCTAATTTTCTGCACAAGCTCAAATCTCCCTGCTCTTCCTTTCATCACTTGTTATAGCACAAACATAGATCCTTCCTGCGCATCTCTCCATCATTTGATATTTATACTCCCGAGTGATAGAATTAAGAAAATACTTATTGTACACAAGGAATTCTATGAGATTTATTCTTGCAAAAGATGCTACCGATGTAAGTCAAAAAGCGTACGATTTCATTCGGAAATCTATTCTACAAAATCCATCGTTGACACTTGGTTTAGCGACTGGATCCACCCCGCTTGAGTTATATAAACTTATGATTAATGACTATAAGAGGGGAAATATATCCTTTAAAAACATTAGGACAATTAACCTTGATGAATATGTTGGATTACCTGAAGGACATCCTCAAAGTTATAGATACTTTATGGACTACAACCTGTTTAATCATATAGACATTGACAAAAATAATACAAAGGTTCCTAACGGTTCAGCAATTGACTTAAATAAAGAATGTGAAGATTACTCTTCCTTCATATCAAAGAATGTACAGGACATTCAGATCCTCGGTATTGGAAGTAACGGCCACATTGCTTTTAATGAGCCGGGCACTTCTTTCAATTCTTCGACTCATATCGTAGATCTTAAAGAAAGTACAATTAAGGATAATGCACGCTTCTTTGATAATGAAACAGAAGTTCCTAAAAAGGCGATTACTATGGGAATTAAGGATATAATGGGCGCTAAGATGATTATTCTCCTTGCAACGGGTTCAAGCAAAGCTGAAGCGATATACCGAGCGATTAAAGGCCCAATAACTGAAGATTGCCCTGCTAGCGTTCTTCAATCCCACCCAAATACAGTTATACTTGGAGATCATACAGCAAGTTTTTGGATAAGGGTAAACAGAGAGCCCGATTGAACTTCTCATCACTAAAGTGTCGAGATTCCTACTTCATAGACTTCGTATTCTCCATCTCCATAGGCGTAACTTCCTGTAGTCCCTACAGTAGTATTCTGTTTTCTTTAAGTACTCAATAATCTAAGCCCCTCATTTAATATGTTCATAGCTGCATTATCATCTCTTCCGTGAATAGTAT
>MWEH01000113.1 GCA_002070965.1 Firmicutes bacterium ADurb.Bin080
TCCCCTTTATGCCTCTTTTACTCCAATTTCACTCTTCTTTCCCACACTAACTTCCACTTTTCTCATACTAACTTCTACTACGGGTATCACTGTGGAACTTACTTTGGGAATTTACGGCTCATTACTTTTCAAAATCTGTACCCTTTTTCATAATACACCAATTATTGCCTCTAACAGTTCCTTGTGTTAAACTTGTTGCATGCTAAGAGAAAATTACCCTAAACCTAATCTTGTTAGACCTAGATGGACCTCTTTGGATGGAGAGTGGGAATATTCAACTTTCTCTAACGGGAAAGATGATATTTTGTCATCATGTAAAAAATCTCTGCCCGATTTGACGAGGATAGGTGAAAATTATGATTATGCTTTATATAAAAAAACATTTGTATTGACCGAAGCAGATTCTGCCGGGACAGTATTTCTTAATATTGGTTCAGTTGATGGAGATTGTGAAGTTCTGGTCAACAATAAACCAGCCGGAAAAAGAAAGGGTGCCCCCTCAAATCTTACCTTTGATATTACAAACTATGTCGTTACTGGTGAAAACTCAATATGTATTTTTGTTATGAGTGACCCTTTGTTCACTAAACCGACTCTCACTGGTTCCTCTATTACCGGGAGAATTTGGCTGGAGTTCTCAGCAAAAACTTATATCTCTCAACTGATCGCTCGACCATCCATAACGGATAAATCAATATATTTATCCGGGAAAATAATAAACCTTCTTCAGAACATGCAAATCTTAGCAGAGGTTACTTTAAAATCAAAAGTTGTAGCTAGTTTTACTTATGATGCTTTAAGTTCATTAAGCCTTCGGATACCCCTTCCCGAGCCTATAGAGTATTGGCAGATTCTTAATTCCAATCTTTATGAAATAAAAATAACGTTAGTAAATTCTCTCGGAGGATTATGCGACTGCATTCATACCTACACGGCATTCAGAGAAATTGAAATAAGGAATAATTTGATATACATCAACAATAAAAACATTTTCTTTAAGCTAGTTAAGGACAACAACGGCAATTCTTTTAGAGTCTTTAATTCTCAAAAGATTAGACAAATCCTTTCCTCAGTTCTTGCTCTTGGGTTCAATGGAATTGATTTGGGCGGATATGAACCATCTCCTCAGTTTTTATATCTGGCAGATAAACTCGGAATCACATTGTTTTTCTCACTTATTCCAAATGGATTATATCCAATAAGTGAAGATTGTACAAAATTAATTCAGGCCATTACTGCTAGTAAGATACTTAGATATATTGCATCCCCTTCTATTATTTTGTGGAACCTTTTCTTTAATTTTGACCCTGGAGCTGATTTTATTGCCCATATGATATCGATGTGCAAAAAGTATAGCCCCTCAATAATTATTTCTTCCTATTCTGAAAAATCTGCAAAATATGGGGATTTTTCCTCTCCTTACTTATCTTATGTTGAAAAATCAGATTTCTTAAGATTAATAAAAACAAACAATGACTACAATTCTCCTTCTCTTATTAATTTTTCTTCCGGATCATTTCTGGGAGCATATTCCCCCTTTGATACCTCAGTGGAGTATAACGAAAAGGATTTTTCTGAAATTTACACCTTTATGACTGGAGCTATTCTCGCATCCAACTCAATTGGTTTCTCCTATGATTTTCTGAATGACTCCCCTGTGCAACTAGGTGGATTTTATACCGAGGGATTTGGAACTAAGATATCTCGAAATATCTTGATAGATATTAGAAATGCTAATTCACGACGTTCAATTGGCGAACTAAATAGTATTATAGTCACAAACTAAAAAATCTACATTTTCGGTGGACGATATTCTATGAATTTTTAGGAAAAAATATGAATGAGATAAGCATAACCGAAACAGAAATATCTAGTAAGCCAATTATCATTTTCAGTAAAGCGACTGGAAATGCAAACAATTATAGAATCCCCTCTGTCTGTTATATGGAAAATAACAGAGTCCTATCCGTTGCAGATGAAAGATTTTTTGGTTGCGGAGACAACCCTAACAGAATTGATAAGGTAGTAAGAATTAGTAATGACAACGGAGAATCTTGGGGAGATCAAATAACTGCAGTTCGGGAAATGGGATTATCCAAGAATAAATCTTCGGCTGCAATAGATGCATCAACTCTATATGACCCCTCAACAGACACTGTTTTTTTGCTTTATTCTCATACTCCAGCTGGCGTGGGAATTTTGAACTGCAAAAGAACGACAGGTTATTTTAGTGGAAATAAGGTTCTAGTTTCAAAAAACAGAAAATACGAAATCCGCAACAATGAATTGTTTTGGAATAATCGCTCAATAAAAATCAAAGTTGATTCATCCGGAAATATTTCTAATGGCGGGAACTATAAGGATGGAACCTCGGTATTCAAAGAAGTCCCCACATCTTATTTGATGCTCACAAAAAGCCACGATGGTGGACAAACCTGGGATGTTCCTATCTGCTTGAATAATAGCGTAAAATCACCCAGATGGGGTTTTATTGGAGCTTGCCCGGGTTCGGGAATTAGACTTACAAGAAATTCAAATGCTGGAAGACTTGTTTTTCCCATTTATTACGGATTAAATACCTTTCCATTAAACCTTACTTTTTCGTGTATCTTTAGTGATGATGGAGGAATAAACTGGTCTATTGGAACCCCTCCCGAAGTAAAGGGGCGGTTCCCAGCAAAAAAACCATTTATTATTCCCCAAAGGAGCTGGCTTTCTGAGACCCAGTTATGCGAACTTGAAAATGGTGATATACAAGCGTTCATCCGCAACCATCATCCTGTAAAGCGGGTAATGTGTGCTAAAAGCACTGACGGAGGTCTAACTTTTGGAAAAGTATTTTTTCATAATGATTTGCCTCAGCCAATATGCCAGATTAGTGCCTTGTCCTTTCTTCATAAGGGTATAAACATGATTGCTGTATTAAACCCTAATTCTGAAATCAAAAGAGAAAAAGGAACTATTCGCCTCAGCATAGATGGAGGTAAAACTTTCCCTTATTCGAAAGTTCTTTCCGAGGGTGATTTTGCATATTCCTCTATCGCTTATCTTGGAGACGGGAACCTTGGGATTCTCTATGAGGATAACCTTTCTCATAATGATATTAAGTTTGTCAAAATATGTCCTGATGATTTATTATGTAATGAAGGCAATTAGTTTATTTAGCACCCCATAATACATTTTTATCTTTCATCTCATTTTTTACAGTAAGGAGTTTTTTATGAATAGTCTTAACGTATACGATGGAATATATCCTGCGCTTCTGACACCTTTTGATTCAAATGAACAGATAAATCATACCGAACTAAAAAAAATGGTGAAATACCTAGAAAAACTCCCTTTTAAAGGTTTTTATGTGGGAGGCTCAACTGGTGAAGCCATGCTTATGTCTTATGAAGAACGGAAAAGTCTTTTCAAGACGGTCATTGAAAACCTCTCTAATAATAGTATTTTACCTATCGCTCATATCGGAGCGCCCTCTACCATAACTGCAATAGATATGGGCTTATACGCAAAATCCCTTGGTTATCCTATCGTATCCGCGGTTGCTCCCTACTATTATCCTTTCAAGGTTAAGGAGATAATGGATTATTATAGAGTCCTTTCCCAAAAAATCGGACTGCCATTTGTTATTTACAACTACCCAGGTGCCTCAAACTATGCCCTGAATTCTGAAGCAGTTTTAGATTTATTCAAAGACCCGAATTTTATAGGGATTAAACATACTTCATATGACTTATTTTCCTTGAGAAATTTCAGAGAAGTAAAACCCGAAATTTCCATTTTTAATGGCTTTGACGAAGTACTTCTTGGAGGTCTTTCAATGGGTGCGTCCGGAGGGATCGGATCGACATATAATATAATCCCCAATACCATAATAGGTATATATGAAAGCTTTCTAAAGGGAGACATCAACAAGGCCTCTTCTCTGCAGAACAAAGCCTGTGAAATGATAAATGTTCTTATAAAATATGGAGTAATGCCTTCGGAAAAATACCTTCTCTCAAAGAAAGATATTGATATGGGTAACTGTAGAAGACCTTTTTCTAAACTCGATAAAGAGGCTATGGATAAACTGGATCTTCTTGTTCTGGATTAGCCCACATTAGTATTTAATTTGTTACTTTCTTGATAAGAATTAGCCCACACTAGTATTAATCTATTGCTTTCTTGATACGAGTTAACCGTAAGCCTGGTTCAAATGAATACCCACTAGAACCTAATTGGTTATTAACTGATTATTATGTGCATTTTCTTATACACTTTTTTATAATTATTGTTTTTATGCCTACAAATTGATATAGTATATAATTAATATGATAAATGTAACGGCCATGTGTGGGGAAGGATGGAAATAGGACAATACTATTTTAAAGGGTTAACCGATGAGGAAGTCTCACAAAGAATTGAAGATGGGAAAGTCAACGGTGACCAAAATGTAAAAACAAAGAGTGTGGGCGAGATAATACGTACACATGTTTTCACTTTTTTTAATCTACTTTTTTTAATATTTGCTGCGATTATTTTAATTTTTGATTTAGGTTTTACTCAGCTTGGATTTATGGGAGTCGTTTTTAGCAATGCTCTTATTGGTATTATTCAAGAACTTACTGCAAAAAAGACGATCGATAAACTTTCCCTTTTGTCTGCACCAAAGGTTACTGTTATTAGAAATGAGATTGAAAAAGAAATTGAGCTTAAAGATATAGTAATGGACGATATTATCAAGCTTGAAACTGGAGATCAAGTTTGCTCTGATGCAGTATTAAAATATGGATACTTGGAAGTAAATGAATCCCTAATAACCGGAGAGAGTGATACTGTGGCAAAAAGACCCGGGGATCAGGTCTATTCTGGAAGCTACATTGTTTCGGGAAAAGCTGTCACCCAAGTAATTAGAGTTGGAAAGGATAATTATGCTACAAGAATATCTATAGGAGCAAAATATCTAAAACCAAATAACAGCGTTATTATGAAAGATATAATTCGCTTTATAAAGCTAATGACATTTGTACTAGTGCCAGTTGGAATAATACTATTTTGTGTAAAATTATTGGGCCAGGATATAGGATATAAGACCGCTTTGAGAGATTCTGTAACAATGATGGTAGGTATGATTCCCTCAGGGCTTGTTGCCCTAACCTCCGCTGTTTTTTACGTGGGCGTCATAAAAATGGCCAGACACAAAGCCCTCGCACAAGACCTTTTTGCGACAGAAGCGCTTGCACGTGTAGACATACTCTGTATTGATAAAACCGGGACAATAACCGAAGGGACTATGGAAGTAGCAGAAATCATTCCTTTTGGCTACTCGGTTACTGAGATCGAACAAATATTGAAAGATGTTGTAACGGGAATCGGAGATAATAATACTACAGCCAATGCAATAAAGGAATATACTGAACTTAGATACAAATCAAGGGACCCATTTTCTATAGTCTCTTTTTCCTCGGCAAGAAAATGGAGCGCAGCTAATTTTGAAGATGGCGGATACATAATAGGAGCCCCTGAATTTGTATTAAAAAATATGTCTGAAACAGATAGGGACCTTATTAGTAAACAAGCACTTAAAGGCTATAGAGTATTGGTTCTTGCCCGAACCGCTAATCCCCTAATTGATGATGACAATATTGAAAACCCCCAGATATTAGCATATGTATTAATCACGGATAAAATCCGCCAAGAAGCTCCGGAAACTCTGGCGTATTTTGCGAAACAAGGAGTTAAGATAAAGGTACTTTCTGGAGATAACCCAATTACCGTTAGAAGTGTGGCTGAGAGAGCTGGGTTGGAAGATTGTAATCATTATGTTGATGCATCAACTCTTAGTGATGAAGATATCCCCTCTGCTATTGAGTATTATTCCATCTTCGGGAGGGTATCTCCCGATCAAAAGCTTAAATTTGTTAAAGCATTAAAGGCACAGGGTCATACGGTTGGAATGACGGGAGATGGAGTGAATGATGTACTTGCTCTTAAAGAAAGCGATTGTTCCATTGCTATGGCAGCTGGAAGCGATGCAGCAAAAAACGTTGCTCAAATAGTACTTTTAGACAGCAACTTTGCTAGCATGCCGAAGATTGTGGGAGAGGGAAGAAAATCAATAAATAACCTTGTTAGGTCCTCTTCTCTATACTTAGTAAAAACCTTCTTTAGTCTTTTCAACGCGATAGTATTTTTACTGATTGCCACCCCTTTGCCCTACATACTATCCCACCAAACGCTTCTTGGAGGAATCACAACTGGTGTCCCTTCCTTCTTGCTTGCTCTCGAAAAAAATGAGGAGAGAATACATGGCCAGTTTATCGATAATGTAATTGAAAAATCTTTACCTGGATCATTTTCTCTGTTCCTTGCTGTTATGGCGATGACTCTTGTGGGTATATTCGCCACTTCGACAAGAGCAATGTTTACTGACATCCAATTCCAGTCTACAACCCTGATTATTATGGCCTTTATTTCCTTTATGTATCTCTTCCAAGTCTGCATACCAATAAATAAAAAGAGGATAGGCATGATTTTCCTTTTAGCTATTGCTTTTATAGTTTCATTCATTCTACCCATAACACAACAAACCATAATTATCACCAACGATCTCCCATTGGAAAGTATTTACTTAATATTACCAATAGCCCTTGTATCCATTCCTTTATTCATTCTTTTCAATTTCCTTTTTATTGGATTTGGCCGGAAGCGATTGGCCTCAAATTTAATCGACTCATTCATGTCCCATATGGTAGAAATCAAAGATTTTTATTCAGAAAAGCATAAAGCACAAATAAATAAATTTAAGGAAAAAAGAATCGCCCGAAAAAAGCTTAAGAAGTAATATTTCCGATTTTTTTCTATCCCAGTAAGAGTCTATTCCTTACTATATTGCTCACTTATGTGCTTAATATAGTATTTTTCTAATTCAAACATTACAGAAAGACTTTTGTTTTTCAAAACCCTGTCTATAACTAGTAAACCATAGTCTTTATATGGTAATATTCATACAAGAAAGTTTTATGGGAAGTAGATATGTTTAAAAATATGGCGGGAAAATTTATTGATGCAACCGTATCAACTTTACCTATTAGCCTGTCAGTAATTATTATTTCTCTTTTTTTCTCAGATATTACCCCTCCAATGTATCTTCTTTTTTCCTTAGGTTCTATTCTTCTGATTGTTGGACTAGCCCTTTTTTTCCTTGGGATGGACCTTGCACTTGCTCCAATTGGAAGGGAGATTGGATCTCACATAGTTAATAAAAAGAAATTGTGGCTATTACTCATAATTCCTTTGCTTCTTGGCTTTATTATATCCATCGCAGAACCAGGGGTATCCGTTTTATCGGGTCAAATTGGAGGTGGAGAACGAAACTTAGTAATAATCTATACTATCGCAGGTGCGACAGGTTTATTTCTGCTAGTATCCGTTTTAAGAATATTTCTTAAGATACAACTGAGATATGTATTTATCGTTGTTTATGGTATCATGCTGATACTTGCGGCGATAGCCCAGTTTATCAATCCGGATTTCGTTTCTGTTGCTCTAGATTCTGGCGGAGTAGCGACAGGAGCTATAACCGTTCCCTTCTTGATGGCCTTCACAGTGGGTATCTCCTCTGTTGCTCACGGAAGAACTGATTCCGAGGGAGATGAGGGATTTGGGACAGTAGCCCTTTGCACTGCAGGCCCAGTAATAATTATTCTAATTATCGCATTATCTGGTGGTTTAAAGCTTCAAGAAGCGGAAATCATACACGACACTATTTTAAACTTAAAAGATATT
The DNA here is from genome assembly GCA_002070965.1 of Firmicutes bacterium ADurb.Bin080. Lineage (GTDB taxonomy): Bacteria > Bacillota > Clostridia > Christensenellales > DTU072 > MWEH01. Next base: position 7,774 of record MWEH01000113.1, read on the forward strand.
TTATTCGCTTTCGGAAATGGATTTGTTTCTTCGTTTAAGGATGTTGCGTTAAGCCTTGCTCCAGTCGTAGGTATTTTTGTTGTTTTTCAACTTTTTGCTTTAAGGATTAAAAAACGAAATCTTATCAGAATAATTATTGGTTTATTCTACTCATATTTTGGGCTGGTATTTTTCTTAACTGGGGTTAATGTGGGATTTCTTCCAATAGGAAAATTGCTTGGAGGCATTATTGCAGTTTCTGAATATCGTTGGATACTGGTACCTCTAGGAGCACTTTTGGGAGCCCTCATTGTTCTTGCCGAGCCATCTGTCCATGCCCTGACTAAACAGGTTAATGAGCTAACCAGTGGAGTTTTATCGCGAAAAACTATGTTAATTCTATTATGCATTGGTGTGTCCATTGCAGTAGGTATTTCTCTTCTTCGAGTTTTAACCGGCATAAGTATATGGTGGTTCTTACTACCAATATATGGATCATGCTTATTACTCACTTTTTTTGCGCCAAAGCTTTTCACAGCTATTGCTTTCGATTCCGGTGGAGTGGCTAGCGGCCCTATGACGGTCACTTTTGCCCTGCCTTTTGTAATTGGTGCATGCAATGCAATCGGAGGAAATGTGTTTACCGATGCTTTCGGTATAATTGCAAGTGTGACAATGGCCCCCATTTTAGTAATCATGATTACTGGAGTAATATACAAAGTTAAAGTAAGGAAAGCCGAGCTTGAATCCGAACTCGAGAAACTTCCAGAGGTCCCAATTCCTGAATTCATATCCGAACCTATCGTTGATTATGATTCCCTACCATCCTCTAAAGTCGTTCCCTCAATAATTGTAGAATTTGATGAGGAGGAGGATTCATCCGAGAGCTCAAATATCTCATCCACAGCTGCTGAAAGCGTTCCCTCAATAATCGTAGATTTCGACAAGGACGATTCAGCCGAAAGCTCAAATATCTCATTAAGTGAAGGGACTGCATCAAATATTGATTCTAGAGACCTTACAAAGTTATCAAACAATGAAACCAGTTCTTCAATCAAAGATTACGTATCAAATGATTTTATTACCTCAATGGATTCGATTGGCTCTTCCAAGGATCCTGAAGGGATAAATCCTTGCGATACTAATGCTCATAGTAATATGATAGAATCAGATATAGAAGTACAAGAAGAACAAAATGATACTACTGGAAACAAAGAAGTGATTCAGGATAAGTTTGGAGATGATATCCAACCAAATAAAGACGATTTAGGATCGGAGGAGTAATATGGACACCCCTGAAATTAAGCTTAAGCCACTTGAGTTCTTAGTTGTAATTGTAGATATGGAAAAAGGTGAGGATGTGTCTGCATTTTTAAATGAGCATGGGTTCACCTTTAGCTATGTTTCTATAGCAGAAGGGACTGCCCCGACAGAGATTAGGTCCTATTGGGGTTTTGGAGAGACAGAAAAAAGTGTAATTTGGAGCATTATTCCAAAGGGAAGTTCCAATTACGTAATTTCGATCCTCGATAGCGAGTTTGAGTTTCACAAACCAAATACAGGTTTGGCCCTTACTCTGCCCATAAAAAGCTTTGCAGACCCTATCATTGCTTCCCATATTGGAGGAAGTGGGGATAAACCTGAAAACTACGAAACAGAAGGAGAAAGAAAAATGGAAGAAAGAGTTTATTCGTTGCTTATGGCTATTGTTAAAAAAGGCTTTTCTGATGAGGTCATGGCTGCAGCAAGAGAGGCTGGGGCGAGAGGCGGCACCATCATGAAGGCTCGCGGAACAGGTGAACATGAAATAGTTAAATTTTTGGGAATGACGATTGAACCTGAAAAAGATGTAATAATCATACTTGCTAAAAAAGATAAACGAAGCGAGATAATGAAGGCAATATATGAAAAAGCCGGGCTTCATACAGAAGGAAATGGGCTAGTAATTGCTCTGCCCGTGGATGATGTGGTTGGTTCTTTCAATCTCAACAGTCAGCTTGCAGATGAAGCAATTAATAGTAACTCAGATTAAACGCTAAATTTCTTTACTTTATAATTTTAAAAAAGAGGTTGTCCAAAGGGCAACCTCTATATTTTTGATAAATATCTGTTTTTTTGTTATTTAAACTTCTTTGCAAAATCTGCAAGTGCGGTAAAGATAACACCGACCCCATATGCCCCTGCATCTGGGAATCCTATGCTTCTCTCCCCTACTGTCCCTGCTCTTCCGAGATTAGCAGCAAAAGATTTCGTGTTTTCTGCGCCCTGAACAGCAGCCTTAGCTGCCTTATCAATGGCAGTGATTAACTTGTCTCCGGCTTTTCCTGAGGCGACCATACTATCCGCAGCCGGGGCTAGCGCATCTATTAGTGTCTTATCCCCAACAACAGCTCCTCGACCAAATGATTTCTTTCCAGTCTCTTGAATTCCAACTACAGCAGCCTGCAAAATCTCACCTAGTTCTTTTACTCCGATTTCTGTGGCGTTCCCAGCGGCTTTTCCACCGTAGCGGAAAGCACTTCCCCATAACGGACCAGATGCTCCACCACAGTATTCCATAATTATCTCTGACGCACTGATTAAGAACTCTCCGATGTTTCCTTTTTTACGAGTTGCCCAATCTTTTTTTAGTTGTTTAAAGCCTTTAGCAACGCTCATTCCAAAATCGCCATCTCCGTTTCTATCTGCTTCACAAAAAGCGACTTCGTTTTCAATAATTACATCGGCCATTTTTTCAACTAGCTTTGTCATTCCCGCAGTATTAATTACATCGGCGATTACTGGTTCCCCTTTTACTTCGTAAGTTTGTGTATCCTTTTTGTCTTCTTCTTGAGAGGATTTGACTTCAGCCTTCTTTTCCTCTTTGCAGGGTATAGTTCCCAAAACTTTTGCTAAAGCATCGATTGCATCCTCACAAGCTTTTGCTCTTGAGGAAACACTTCCACCCCAAGTTAGGGCTGGAGTCGCAACTGGATAATCCAACAGACTAGTAAGTTCATCATCAAGTCTAAGTAATGTAATGGAAGCGCCTGCCATATCGATAGAGGTCATATAATTACCAACCATCGTCTTGTGTATCTTTGCTCCAGCTTCTTCCAATACTGAGGTTACGGAATTATTTAAAAGATATAGTTCTTGAAGAGGAGTTCCGCCAAAACCATTTATCATTAATGCAATAGTTTCCCCTTTCTTAAGCTTTAGATCTTCAATTAAATCCGGAATAATTCTCTTTGCAAGTTGATCAGCTGTTTGGATTTTTTCTCTCTTTCTTCCTGGCTCCCCATGAATTCCCACTCCGAATTCCATTTCATCGTCACCTATCTTGAAAGTCGGGCTTCCAGCAGCAGGTACTGTGCAAGAAGTTAAAGCAAAACCAAAACTACGAACGTTATCGATGACCTTTTGAGCTACAGCCTTTACCTCTCCAAGAGATGCGCCTTGCTCAGCTTTTGCACCTGCTATTTTATGGACAAAGACAGTTCCGGCAACCCCTCTTCTGCCTACAGTGTAAAGACTATCCTTAACTGCTATATCATCATTAACATAAACAGCATCAACCTGGATACCATCATCCTTGGCTAAACCTGCTCCGTTATTAAAATTCATGCAGTCGCCTGAATAATTTTTTACTATCATCAGCGTGCCCTTATCGGATTTTGTTAATTTAAGTGCGTTATACACTTGTATCTGCGAAGGTGAAGCGAAAACATCCCCACAAACGGCAGCGTCTAACATTCCGATTCCAACGAATCCTGCGTGAGCTGGTTCATGCCCTGAACCTCCACCAGAAATCAAACTGACTTTTGATTGATTTACTTCTTTCTTTTTTACAATCTTGTATCTCTCGACAAATTCCAGCTCTGGATGTGCCTTAGCAATACCGTGACACATATCATAGACAAAAGACTCAGGTGTGTTGATTATTTTCTTCATTGTTATCCTCCAAAAAATTATAATCTTGAAACAATGTGCCGTTAAGCAAACCTAACGGCACATGAATTCATAATACAAACCGTTAAATGCGAATTAGCAACCGCATCCGCAACCGCATTTTGCTTCGCTTCCGAGTTTATCCGCGGCAAGAATTGCTGCTTCAACATCTTTTTGGGTTACTGGGAAGGGCATAAAGTGAATGCTCTCTTCTTTAATGCATGCTTTTGCTGCAACTTCTGAAAGTCTGTTCCCTATATCCATTACGCCGAGATCTGCTAAGCAAACTGGCAATCCGACTGAAAGGCAGAAATTCAAAACTTCATCTATCTCTTCTTGAGGAGCGTTCTCAAGAACCAATTGGCAAAGTGTTCCAAATGCAACTTTTTCGCCATGGAATTTCTTATGAGTTTCTTCAAGAACGGTCAAGCCATCGTGAATTGCATGGGCTGCTGCGAGTCCACCACTTTCAAATCCCAAACCTGATAAAAGAATATTAGCTTCAATAATATTCTCAAGAGCTGGGGTGACCAAATTGGTGTCGCAAGCAAGCTTCGCTTTGTATCCATCGGCTAACAAGGTTTCATAACATAGGGTTGCAAGTGCAAACGCTGTTTTTGTTCCTCTTGCTAAAAGTTCACCGGTTGCCCTGTTTGCTCCACAAGGTAGTCCCGCATTGACATTACCATAAGACTGAACATTTGCTCTTGCCTCAAAATATGTTGAGAGGGCATCTCCCATCCCTGATACTAAAAATCTAGTCGGGGCTTTTGCAATAACTGTTGTGTCAATTAGTACTACGCTTGGGTTCTGTTTAAAGTAAGCATAATCATCAAAACCACCTTCAGGGGTATAAAGAACAGCTGAGTGAGATGTTGGTGCATCAGTTGCTGCTATTGTGGGAACAATAATCAAAGCTTCCCCTTCAGCTACACATTTTGCTGTGTCAATAGCTTTTCCACCGCCTAAACCAACGGTGCAATTACATGAATTCTTTTTTGCAATATCTTTTAATTTAGCTACTTCCTCTCTTGAAGCTTCGCCTGCAAAATCAACCTTTATAAACTCGATGCCATATTTCTTGGCTGTTGCTTCTAGCTTATCCTTTACTCTAGCTGAATCATCCTTATGGGCGATTAATAACGCCTTTGTTCCAAATGTTTTAACGAAATAGCCAAGATTTAAAATCTCATCTTCGCCTTGAACATACTTTGTTGGACAAATAAATGCTTTTCTCATGATAAAAACGTCTCCTTTAAAATTAATTTCAATACTAATAATTATAGACTTGGAAATAAGTCAAGTCAATACCAAACATCGCGAGTATACGCACATACGCACGAAAGCATATAGATAATAAAAACTAAAGTTGAATACCGTCCCCTCTAAGCGGGAACCACTCCTATAATCCCCTGTATCTACCACATTATCGATGTTTAAAAACTTTAGAAAAGTGATTTATCAAGTTGTCTGGAAAGATTTATTTAATAAAAAAAGAGGGCTATTAGCCCCCTTTTCTGATTATTTTTTGCTGCTATTCTGTTTTGAAATTATCAGCTAGATTTTTGTAAATTTGATATCTGGTCTTTGCCTGCTGTTCGTTATGAGCAAACATCACATCTGCCTTTTCGGGGAACATCTGTTTCAATGAAGTATAACGGCCTTCTGTCTTCAAATATTCCTGGTAGTCTCCCTTAGGTTCTTTGCTATCAAGAGTAAAGGGATTTTTGCCTTGGTCAAGAAGATCCGGATTATATCTGTATAGCTGCCAGTATCCGCATTCGACGGCTTTCGCCATTTGAGCCATGGGAGCTCCCATGTTAACTCCATGGTTTATACAAGTAGAATAGGCGATAATCAAGGAAGGTCCTTTGTATGCTTCAGCTTCTTTCATTGCTTTTAGCAACTGATTCATATTTGCACCCATAGCCACTTGAGCGACATAAACATATCCATAACTCATTGCCATCATTCCCAGGTCTTTTTTCTTCACCTTCTTACCGTCAGCTGCAAACTTTGCGACTGCTCCAGTAGGTGTTGATTTACTCGCCTGGCCACCAGTGTTTGAGTATACCTCGGTATCCAATACAAGTACATTAATATCAGCCCCGCTTGCCAATACATGGTCAAGTCCACCGAAACCAATATCATATGCCCATCCATCTCCACCTATTATCCAGATTGACTTTTTAACCAAACAATCTTTCTGGGAAAGAATCCTATCCGCTAATTCCTTAGTTTCTCCATTTTTCTTGGACTCTTCAGATAAAACTTTTATGAGTTCAAGGGATGCCTTCTTACTTTCTTCTGCATCATTCATAGAAGAAATCCAAGCATCAGCCTTTTCATTTAAGGTTTCGTCCGACGATTTCTCCTTAAGAGCGATCAAATTCTCAACAACAGTTTCTCTTCTCTTTTCGATAGCTAAATTCATCCCGTAGCCATATTCTGCATTATCTTCAAACAAAGAGTTTGCCCACGCCGGTCCATGCCCTGCATCATTTTTTGTATAAGGACATGTTGGAGCAGAACCTCCGTATATTGAAGAACATCCAGTAGCATTAGCAACTATCATCCTGTCTCCAAATAACTGGGTCACAAGTTTAACGTAAGGAGTCTCTCCACATCCAGCACACGCCCCGCTAAACTCAAATAGCGGCTTTGAAAACTGTGAGCCTTTTACTGAATTGGTATTGTATACCTTGTCATTTTCCTTAAGTTTTTCTGCGAACTCCCAATTATCTTTATCATTTGCAATAGCATCTGCAATAGGTTGCATCACTATAGCCTTCTCTTTTGCGGGACAAACATTTACACAACTTCCACATCCCATACAATCGAGAGGACTGACTTGCTGTCTGAACTTATATCCTTTAAAGCCGTTTGCATCCTTTGTTACAAAAGTCTCGGGGGCTCCCTTTAACTGATCTTCTGTCGCGAGTACTGGTCTAATTGCAGCGTGAGGGCAAACATATGAACATTGATTACACTGTATACAATTACTTGGAATCCAAATAGGAACTGTAATTGCAACGCCACGCTTTTCAAATTTTGTTGTTCCGGTAGGAACAGAGCCATCAGCATTAAAGGCTGATACGGGGAGCTTGTCCCCTTCCTGCTTAAGTATGGGGTTAATAACGCTGCAGAAATATTTTTCGGGAGCTATCGAAATCAATGGAGCTCCATCAGTTGTTGTAGCCCAGCTTTCTGGATACTCTACTTTCTTAAGCTCAGAAATTGCTCCGTCAACACATGCGATGTTCATCGCGACTACTGCATCTCCCTTTTTGCCGTAAGTTTTTACTATAGCCTTTTTCATATGGGCTTCAGCTTCCTCGTAAGGGATTACTGATGCAAGCTTAAAGAATGCAGCCTGCATAACCGTGTTTAATCCTCTCTTGGCCCCGGCTTTTTCAAGGACTTTATTTCCGTCTAGTGTATAGAATTGAGCTTTCTTTTCTGCGATGGCATTTTTCACTTCTGCAGGAAGTTCTTTGTCCATTTCAGAAGGATCCCATATGCTATTTAGAAGGAAAATTCCTCCCTCTTTCAAGTCTGAAATCATGTCATAGCGGTACAAGTAGCTTGGATTATGGCAGGCAATAAAGTCGGCTTGGTCGATAAGATATGAACTTTGAATTTTGGTATCTCCAAATCTTAGGTGAGAAATTGTTATTCCTCCCGATTTCTTGCTGTCATACACAAAATATCCTTGCACATATTTGTTTGTGTTGTCTCCTATAATCTTTATACTGTTTTTATTCGCGCCAACGGTACCATCTGAGCCTAACCCATAGAATTTACAGCAAATAGATCCCTTAGGTGCGGCGTTAATCTTCTTCTTTAAAGGAAGGGATTTGCAGGATACATCATCTTTAATTCCAACGGAAAAACCATTAATATCTGCTCCATCCATGTTATCGAAAACGGCATTGGCCATAGTTGGATTAAATTCTTTTGATCCAAGACCATAACGTCCACCCAGAATCTTAACATTCTTTCCAAACAAAGCTGTCACTACATCAAGATACAGAGGCTCTCCAAGTGCTCCTGGTTCTTTAGTTCTATCAAGAACTGTAATATATTTTGCGCTTGTAGGTATTGCTGCTACTAATTTTTCTCCAACAAAGGGTCTATATAAACGAACTTTTACTAATCCAACTTTCTGGCCCTTTCCAATCAAATAATTGACTGTTTCTTCGACAGCTTCTGCCCCAGATCCCATCATTATGATAACTTTTTCAGCGTCTGGAGATCCAACATAGTCAAATAGCTTATATTCTCTTCCAGTAAGTTTCCCAACTTTTTCCATGTACTTTTCAACTACTGCTGGGACTGCTTCATAGTATTTATTACAAGCCTCTCTGTTTTGGAAGAAAATATCTCCGTTTTGGGCGGTTCCTTTTTGAACTGGATGCTCAGGATTTAACGCTCTCGAACGAAATTCATCAATGTATTTTTGCTCTACCAACGTCTTCATCTCCTCGTAAGAAGGGGCATCTACTTTGCTTATTTCATGACTAGTTCTAAATCCATCAAAGAAATGAAGGAAAGGAACTCTTGTTTCCAAAGTAGAAAGATGGGAAACCAGCGCCATATCTATGGCCTCTTGTACCGAGTTTGAGGAAAGCATGGCAAATCCCGTTTGGCGACAAGCCATAACGTCCGAATGATCTCCGAAAATATTCAAAGCATGCGATGCAATTGATCTTGCAGACACATGGAATACTGTAGGAAGAAGTTCTCCCGCTATCTTATACATGTTAGGAATCATAAGAAGAAGCCCTTGGCTAGCAGTGTAAGTTGTTGTAAGTGCTCCTGCATTAAGGGATCCGTGGACTGCACCCGCAGCACCTCCCTCCGACTGAAGCTCGGCAATCTTAAGAACTTGTCCAAACATGTTCTTTCTGCCGTGTGCAGCCCATTCATCAGCATATTCTCCCATTGGAGAACTTGGAGTGATGGGATAAATTGCTGCAACCTCACTAAACGCATATGCTACGTAAGAAGCTGCATTATTACCGTCGATGGTCATTTTGATACTCATTTTTGCCTCCGAAAATATATTATTAACGACATGTTGTAAAAGGTGTATATCGTCTGAATCACCTTACTTATTATATGCACGCGCAAGGATTAAGTCAACCCGAAACCAACTCATTTCACCACTTTTCAATCAATATATCTATTCAAAGAAAAATGCATTAAAGAATATATTCTTTCTTTCAAAAATCAATTTGAAATTTTCTAAGTAAAAGTCAATTTGCACAAAAAATCTTCTCAAAAAACATTTTTGGGAAATAATAACCAACTCTAATCCTTTAGCATAGTTTTTTTGATTTATCTCCTCCATGTATTGTATAATGTGTAAATAATCTAGTCGGAGGAGTAAAATGGTTTCTGCATTGGATATCAACCAAATTTTATACGTGGTATTAGGCTCTCTCGGAGGGGCTATCTTAATTATCGTGTTACTATATGTTCTTGTTTCCTACATTGCTTTTTTAAAGCTGCTAATTAGGCCTAAAAAACAAATATCTATGAACAGGGACAATCCCTTCATTTCGTTGATGGGCGAAGGTGCTATGGATTTTTTAGACTATATTAAGCCCAAAATGCTTCAGCATAAAGCCCTTGTTACAGAGCCAATCGAAGTGAAAACGGATGATGGATTGACTCTGAGAGGAGACTTCTATAGGGCTGAAGGAGCAAGCAAAAAGACCATAATCTGTATGCATGGCTACAATTCTGGACCAGAATTCGATTTTTCGGCGATCACCCCTTTTCTCCATCAACAAGGTTATAACCTCCTTTTTGTTAATCATCGTGCTCATGGGAAAAGCGATGGGAAATATATTGGATTTGGGGTTCTAGATCATATTGACTCTTTGAAATGGATTGAGGCTTTATTGGAACTCATCCCAGATGGAGAAATCGTTCTATACGGGGTACAAATGGGCGGTGCGACGGCAATGATGGCCTCAAGTCTTGATCTTCCTCCAAACGTTAAAGCAGTTGTCGAGGACTGTGGATATACCGGGGTATGGGACATTCTTAGTTATCAAATAAGACAAATGTATAACTTACGAGCATTCCCTATAATTCACCTTGTTGAGTCTTTTTCAAAAATGCATGCAAAATATACTTTTCGCAAGATTGCTCCTGTGGTTAGCGTACAAAAAGCTATCGTTCCTATTTTGTTTATTCATGGTAGCCACGATATTTTTGTCCCTACTTTTATGGGTGAAGCCAACTATGAGGCCTGCACATCTTCTAAGGAAATACTTATCGTAGAAGATGCCGGACATGCTCAGTCTTATTATAAGAATCCGGAGTTGTACGAAGAAACCCTACTTTCTTTCTTAAATAAACATCTAATCCCCTAAACCACTGGAAGAAAACGTCACATCTTAATGGAGATGATATTTGTAAAAAATACTTTTAATACGTTGTGATATAATCACTGTATTATCCTACCAACAACCGTATAATAAGAATATAAATTATTATAATTAATCTATAATTAATCGGAGGCGATAAAAATGTCAGTAGAAAAATTAACAGCTGAATCTTTTGAAAAAGAAGTATTATTAAGCGATAAACCAGTACTAATCGATTTCTTTGCAACTTGGTGTGGTCCATGCAAAATGCTTGCACCCGTTATCGATGAACTTGCTAAAGAAAAAACAGATATCAAGGTTTTTAAAGTTGACGTAGACGAACAGGGTGAACTTGCAGGTCGTTTTGGAGTATATTCCATCCCTACAATCATTACTTTTAAAGATGGAAAACAATATAAAAAGGCTGTTGGCTACCAACCAAAAGCAGGTCTATTAAAATTAGTTGAATAATCCCCTATATACCCCTTATAAAGAGAAGCCGTTGCATTATATGCAGCGGCTTTTCTTTGTCTATTATATCTAAGTTAATTTTATTTCCCTAATAACAATTTATTAAATCAATTTTTTGAGAGCATCCTTATCCATAATTTCAATCTTGCCCCTCCCCAATTCCACAATCCCATCCTCTTCGAAGTCCTTTAACTGCCTAGAAATAACCTCTCTTGCTGAAGCCAGGGCTTTTGCGATCTGTTCGTGCGTTACAGACAGAATCATGCTCTTTGTTCTGTTCATCTCATCATAAAGATACATTGCTATCCTTTGGGGGATGCTGAAAGAGTGGAATTGTTCTAGCGACCAAATTACATCAGAAAATCTTTCAGCGATAATTCTTAACGCAAAGTTTTCTACTTCAACATTATGACTTTGGACTTTTCCAAACGCAGTTGGGGCTATCTGCAACAAAATTGTATCTTCTTCAGCCTCTATTTCTATTTCAAATGAAATGGGAGGAATTACGCAATTGGCAGTAAGGATGCAAATATCTCCTGAATTCACATAATATAAGGTTACTTCCTTGCCATCATCAGAGGAAATGTACGCTCTTAATCTTCCAGAGATACAATACATTGCGCCTAAGCAAGCAGAGTTTGAGCTTTTTACCGGGTCGCCTTTTTTAAATTTTTTCTCAAATGTACCTTGTAGTAATTCACTCCTATCGTCCTCAGATATTTTTTCCCAAAATGGAAATATCTTCGCAAGTATTCCTTTCTTCTCTATCATTGCTTCTCCTTAAAATTCCCAAAAATATTTTTTAATAGGTTTCTTTTATTTTATACTTTTTACCCTTTAAAAACAACCCCGGACCTTGATATATGACTAGTAAATCTAAACGCTAATTCTCAAAAAAATGGATTCTATTCTTTCATATATAATGAAATGGCTACAATCCTTATATTTACAAAAAACCTCAAAAAATCTCTCTAATAACACCCGATGGCTATAATCCTAATATTTCCAAACAAGCATCCAGGCATGAGGTATTGACTGATTCAACATTTCCATTATCACAAGCTTTTGCGAACTCTGGGCTGACTGGCATTTTCGCAAGTATTGGAATGTCATACTGTCTCGATATATTTTTGGTAGAATTACCCTCAAACATATTGATTATCTCCCCACATTTTGGGCACTTTACATAGCTCATATTTTCTACAACACCTAAAACGGGGATTTTAAGATTGTTGGCCATCTTGATTGCTTTTTTTACTATCATCGATACGAGCTCTTGAGGGGAAGTTACAACAATAATCCCATCTAAGTCTACATTCTGAAAAACTGTCAGTGGAACATCCCCTGTTCCAGGAGGAAAGTCTATAAACATCACATCTATCTCTCCCCATATAACATCTCTCCAAAACTGTTTAATAATATCGGAAATTATCGGGCCCCTCCACATTATTGGATCAGTTTCATCTTTCAGTAAAAAGTTGGCTGACATGATTTTTATCCCTGTCGCCGAAGTTCTAGGGCACATTCCGTCTTTATCTTTTTCAAGCCCACCCTTAAGTCCAAACATCTTTGGTATAGATGGCCCAGTAATATCAGCATCTAAAAGGGCTGTATTATACCCTTTTCTTTGAGATAAAACAGCAAGAAGGGCAGAAACCAAAGATTTCCCTACTCCCCCTTTTCCGCTACAAACTCCTATAACTCTTTTTATCCTTGATAATTCATGGGTGTTTTTCTTCAATTGGGGAAGAATAACCCCCTTTTCTTCCTTTAATTCCAAGAACTCTGTCGTTACCATTTTTCCCTCCGACAAAACGCCATTTGGCTTTTTGAGATAGTTTTTTCACGCTTTATTGGCTTTTTGAGATAGCTTTTTCACGCATTATCTGAAAAACACGGTAGACTTTTATTATATACAACAAGGAAAGAAAAGTCCAATAATCAATAATTGCACAAAAAAACGACCCAACACTGGGCCGTTTTACAATTATTTAACACATTAACAAACAGCAATAAGAATCTAATATTTTATTTATTAAGCAGATTTAAATCAATTATAATTTTACTGAATCTAGATTATATAAACAGAGTAGTTCCTACATTTTCATTTGCACTGATATATGTTGCAACTCCTGCATACTCTACTCCATCCAATAGTTCCTCTTTTTTGATGCCCATTAGATCCATACTCATAGTACAGGCAATCATTTTTACTCCAGCATCCATCGCTGTCTTAATCATTACTGGCAAGGCATCAACATTTTTCTTTTTCATAATGCCTTTTATCATAGCACTACCCATTCCAGCCATATTCATATTAGATAACGGTAGTTTATTTGCACCTCTAGGCATCATTGCCCCAAACATCTTCTCTATGAGATTTTTCTTAACCTTGATTTTCTTAGGTTTTCTAAGTGCGTTCAATCCCCAGAAAGTGAAAAACACTGTAACCTTTTTCCCTTGAGCTGCTGCTCCTTGAGCAATTATCATGGAAGCTAAGGCTTTATCTAAATTCCCACTAAATAGTACGATAGTCGCATTTTCTTGAGAGATATTGAAAGCAATTTCTGCTCCTTTTCCTGTTCCTTTTTCAATGGTTGCTATATATTTTCCATTTTCGGTAGTGATATTCTTCAATGTATGTCCATTGGTTTTTACCCAGTTCTCAATATCCATTAAGAATCCACCATCTGTCGCGGATACATTTAAGATTTCCCCTCTGTTCATCTCTTCTAGTTTTTTATATGTAGCCATTATAGGCCCGGGGCATTGAAGTCCCGAACAATCTAAATCAATAATATTTTGCTTTTCTTTCTCTTTTTTATCATTATGATTTGATGCTTGCATATCTCCTCCTGTTATTATGGTTTCTATCTTTTTTCCGCCTGGTTTATATTTATAGTTCTTGTAAGTAATATATCCTCCCGAGAGATTATACAAATTAGTATAACCATGAGCTTTTAATACCTTCAATGCAAGGTAACCTCTCAAACCTACTTGGCAGTAAGCATATATCGGAGCATCTTTATCTTTTGGGAGTTTATCTAGATTGTTTCTAAGGACGTCAATATCTATGTTCACAGCTCCTTCTATATGCCCGAGTCCATATTCAAATTCAGTGGATACATCCAAAAGATAGCCACCCTTTTTCACCATTTCATCTATTTCATAGCAGGTAACTGTTTTGTAGTCTCCGGCTTGTATATTTTCGGCAATATACCCAAGAATATTAACTGGGTCCTTGGCGGAAGACACTGGGGGAGCATAACAAAGTTCTAAATTGGATAAATCATATACCGTTCCTCCAAGTCTCATTACAGTGGCAATTACGTCTATTCTCTTGTCCGTTCCCTCCCTTCCAACTGCCTGAGCCCCATATATCCTTCCAGTTTTTTTGTCATAGATTAATTTAAGTGCAATATTGCTTGACCCGGGATAATATCCTGCATGATTCCCTCTATGCGCATTAACAACCTGGTACTCAATACCTTTTTCTCTCAAAACCCTCTCATTAGATCCGGTGCTAGCGGCGAATAGATTGAAAACTTTTAGAATGCTTACTCCCATTATCTTTACTGGTTCAAAAGAAATACCATTTATATCATCAGCGACAAGTCTTCCCTGTCTATTTGCGCCCCAAGCAAGGGGAACGGCATAAGAAGAATCATCCAATGCATTAATTACTTCTATCATATCCCCGATAGCATATATATCCTTTTCTTCCTTACCCTCCTCAGATAATGCATGAAACGAGTTAGTAGTGATGACATGGCCTCTTTTCCCTAGCTTAAGCTTTGCAGTTTTTGCTAACTCATTTTCAGGACTTACGCCAATAGCTAATATAATTAGATCGGTTTCAACCGAGTTTCCGCTCTCCAAATTTACACTCTTCCCTTTATCAGAAAAAGAGCTTACTCCATCTCCTAAAATAACATTTACACCATTATTGTTTAGTTCTGCATGGATAATTTGGGCCATTTCAAAATCCAAAGGAGCTAAAACCTGGGGCATTTTCTCAATTAAAGTAACCTTTATCCCAAGGTGAGCAAGATTTTCTGCCATTTCTACGCCTATGAAGCCACCACCAATAACCGAGGCCTTTTTTATATTATTTGACTCAACATATTCTTTTATGGCGTATGTATCTGGAATATTCCTAAGAGTAAACACGTTTTCTGCATCTTCAATCCCCGGGATTCTAGGCTTAATGGGTTTAGCCCCGCAAGATAAAATTAATTTATCATAGCTAAGTTCATAAGTTGAGGAATTTACTAAGTCTCTAACTGATACTTTCTTCGAATCTTTATCTACCGATAAAACCTCATTCTTAACCCTCACGTCTACGTTGAAACGCCTTTTCATTCCTTCTACTGTCTGAACTTGGAGCTTTTTCTTATCGGTTATCACGTCTCCGATATAATACGGGAGGCCGCAGTTGGCATAAGAAATATATTGATCCCTCTCTATCAATACGATTTCATCTTTTTCCGATAATCTTCTAAGTCTCGCAGCTGTGGAAGCCCCTCCAGCTACCCCTCCGACAATAACTATCCTCATATACACCTCTCTTTTATTCTGAAATTTTTTACTTACACTTCTACTAGTATTTCAACTTATATTATCGCACTCGCGCGCATACACCTAAAGTGATAATATCACAATTATACCTCTCATTGAACTTCTCATCACTAAAGTGTCGAGATTCCTACTTCATAGACTTCGTATTCTCCATCTCCATAGGCGTAACTTCCTGTAGTCCCTACAGTAGTATTCTGTTTTCTTTAAGTACTCAATAATCTAAGCCCCTCATTTAATATGTTCATAGCTGCATTATCATCTCTTCCGTGAATAGTAT
>MWEH01000114.1 GCA_002070965.1 Firmicutes bacterium ADurb.Bin080
AGAATACTACTGTAGGGACTACAGGAAGTTACGCCTATGGAGATGGAGAATACGAAGTCTATGAAGTAGGAATCTCGACACTTTAGTGATGAGAAGTTCAAGGGTCAGAAAAGAAGAAAAAGTTTAAAAATGATAAAAGCGTTTCCCTGCTAGATGTTTATTGCAAACAAATATCCTTTATAGTATCATAATAACATGAATATTAACCAATCCATGTGGTCTTATTTTCTTGAAGGAAACGGGGAAAAAGACAGAGTAAAATTGATCTATTTCGGGAGAAAAATTTGCCTCTCAGAGATGACAGATTCCGTTCTTAGAACGGCGTCTTTTTTAAAGAGTAGAGGAGTAGCCAAGGGGGATGTAGTAGGAATTATGCTCCCCAACATTCCCGAAGCAGTTCTTGCATTATATGCCATCAACTCTATTGGAGGTATTGCCAGTTTTATAGACCCCAGAATTGGGGAATTGGCGCTATATAAGATTGCAAAAACCTGTAAACCAAAAGTGATTTTTATTTTTGATATGGTTTTCAAAAAACATAAAGATATTTTAAATGAACTGGGAGTACTTCCCATATTATGTAATTTGTTTACTTTTGCGAAAAGTCCAATTAACTTAATTGAAAAAATTACCAAAATTGTTGGTTTCCCGTATTATTTAGATACGCTCAAGAATCTTCCAATTGCGGAGGTATATAAAGATGAGGGGACATCTCCTGCTGTATATGTTCATAGCGGTGGAACAACAGGAGAACCTAAAACAGCAGTGTTTAATTCAAAAGCCTTCAACTGTATTTCCAGGGGCGTAGAATTAGCTATACACTCAACAGAATGTTTTGATCCTGACAAAGATAGTATGTTAATGATGCTTCCTATCTTTCACAGTTTTGGTCTAGGTGTATCTGTACACGGAATATTGAAAGGAATCACCGCAGTACTTATGCCCCGATTTAATGCAGATAAAGCACTTAAACTCATCGGCAAATATGGTGTTACGCACCTTTCGGGAATACCTTATATGTATAGAAAGATGATGCAAAGTAAGTACTTTAATAAAAAGAATGTTTCTCCCATTAAGTATATTTTTTGCGGTGGTGATAGATTAATCCCTGAGTTCAAAAAAGAATTTAATAGAAAAATTAAGGAACTGGGCAGTGAGGCAGAAATATTAGAAGGATATGGATTGACAGAAACTGCTTCTGTTGTGACGGTAACCAGAAAGGGAACAAACAACCTAAATACTCAAGGTCAACCAATAGATGGAAACGAGATAGTTATTGTCGACAAGAATGGTGCAAAAGTTAAAATTGGCGAAGTTGGAGAAATCCATGTAAAATCTGATTCGATAATGATCGGGTATCTAAATGATAAAGAAACGAACTCCAAAGTTATATACAAGGACGGTAGGGGAGAAAGGTGGTTAAAGACAAGCGATCTTGGCAGAATAGATTCTGAGGGGCTTTTGTATTTCTCCGAGAGGGAGAACAGGACATTTAAAATTGCAGCTAATATGGTATTTCCTAGCGCAATAGAGGCTATAGTGAATTCTTTGGAAGAAGTCTCAAATTGTTGTGCTGCAAGAGCAATTGATAAAGAGGGAAAACCTTTTGTTAAACTATTCGTTGTTCCTTCATCAAGAGACTCAGATCTTGAAAATCTGGAAGATTTAATAAAAAGTCAGATTCTTAAGTCACTTACAAAATATGATGTTCCTAGAGAAATAGAGTTTGTTTCTATGATTAACATGACCCCGTTTGGAAAAGCAGACTACAAGAGTTACGAAACTAATTATTTATAAGATTCCATAATATTAAGTTAATAAAAAAAGAAAAAGACCGAATAAAATCGGCCTTTTTTAAAAGGCAAAATGAATGCACTCAAATGGACACTAAAGAACTAAACTATTTTGTTGTTGGATTAGCCAGTTCCTCTTCGTATTTTTTGAGTACGATTTGTTTAATCTGCTCACGTGTTTCAGTGTTAAGAGGATGAGCAATGTCTCTGAATTCACCGGCAGGTGTTTTTCTTGATGGCATTACAATGAACCGGCCCTCAGTTCCCTCAATTACTTTGATGTCATGTACCACGAAAGCATCATCGAAAATAATACTGGCGACAGCACATAATTTAGAGTCTTCTCTTCCCAGAACTTTTACACGAACATCGGTTATGTTAAGCATAATATTATCCTTCCTCGCATTTTAGTTATTTAGATTATACAACACACGCGCGCAGAGTTCAATATCGAAATTAATAATCCCAATTACTTGCCAGGAAGAACAGAATGAGAAAAAGGAAATAAGAAGAAAATACTAAAAACGATCAGATATTCTCATTTTTGTACATAGTGTTAAGGAATTCCTAAACTTGCAAACCGAATAGCTCAATGATATAATCAATTCAACCAAAAAATAGGATTTTTGAGGAAGATATATGAAGTCATACAGGGCAACTGGGGCAAAAAAATTTGAGGTAGTTGAAAAGGTATCAACTGATCCGTCTCTAATAAAACTAAAAGTAGACTTGATTTGTCCTACCCTTACTGATCTTGCTGTTTTTCAGGGTAAGTTGAACATAGAGTATCCAATTACCCCTTGTAGTATGGCCACTGCTATTGTTAGCGAGGATAGGCCGGAGTATGGATTAAAAAGGGGAAACAAGGTCATATTAAACCCTTATCTCATTACATCAAACGCTAATTCATACGTCGAACCCAAAACATACGGAGTCAATCTTGATGGTTTCCTAGCGGATTTTTTAGAATTGCCAATAGACAATATAATTCCTTTTCCAGAGGAAGTGAAAGCAGAGGAAGCCGTATTTGCAAATATGGTTGCTGTAGCTCTTAGTGCTCTATCGGGTATAAGGTTTGAAAAGGGGACATATGTCTCAATTATTGGGGGTTCTTTACTTAACCTAACTATTGCCCAACTTGCTTTATATTACCAAGCTATTCCCATTTTCATTTCTTCAGATAGGAGATATTTGAATCTTGCTGATGATGCTGGAATATACTACTGTTTAGATGAAACAAAGGAAGATATATCTAAGAGGGTTTTCGAAATAACTGGAGGAAGAATGACTGAGTTTTCGGTTATGCACGCATTACCTTGGGCTACTCCAGCCTTTTTGAGCGCAGTTACAGCGAGAGGAGGGGAGTGCCGGGTAGTAAGTCTTAACTCAGCATATATTCCCAGGCTTGAAGTAAATATAAGTGATTTCACAAGAAAGAATCTATCCTTAAAAGGAGTTTCTTGTGGGTTTTCAGAGTTTAATTCTGCGGTTAATTTGCTGGCTATTAAACAGATTAGTTTTGATGGATTTATTGACAAGGTGGTTCCGATAGATGATGCCCAAGCTCTTTTTACGGAGATGACAAACCAACCAAGCATTTATATAGGGCCTGTAATAAAGGCATAGTTTTTTCGGATTTTTGGATAAATTTTCAAACCAACCTAGCATTTATATAGGGCCTGTAATAAAGGCATAGTTTTTTCGGATTTTTGGATAAATTTTCAAAGAGGAATAAGTTTTAAGTTCTCAGTATCTTTGCCGGAAATAGATACTGATTTTTTAGGAAATAACAGTAAAAACTAAGGTAAAGAATGATGTGTTTTAAAAATTATTATTTTTTTCAAATAGTGGTTTTTTTCAATAAATGGCAAGAAACTCAAAAAAATGATAAAAAACCAACCAAAATCACCATATTTCTCCGCTATATTGTGCTCATGCATACGTGCGCATACAATATGCGTAATTTCAGGTGCAAAAAAATGGTTGACAATACTTAACATCCATCAATATAATGTGAGAGGTATTAAATGAGAAATTACTAAGAGGTAAGAAATGAAAGAAAACATACATCCAAATTATAAAGTCGTGGACGTTGTGTGCGCATGTGGCGCCCAGTTCCGCGCAGGCACTACAAGGAAGGTTGACGTATTAAAGGTAGATATTTGTAACCAATGCCATCCCTTCTATACCGGTAAACAAAAGATAGTGGATTCCGGTGGCAGAGTTGATAAGTTCCGTAAGCGTTACGGCATCAACTAGATAAAGAAAAAAATAGAGGGGTGCAGTTTTTACTGCACCTCTTTTCTTTACTTAAAAAGAGATATAATATCGTGTTCTCAACTACCAGATTTGTTTAGAACATAAAGAATTCTCTCCTAGGGAGGATGAGATGGCAAAAAAGAAATGTTGTGATATTGGAGGACAGGCTGTACTTGAAGGAGTTATGATGCGAGGAAAAAGTGTCATGGCTACAGCTGTTAGAGATCCTTACGGAAAAATACAAATTGAAACTCAGAGATTTATCCCGTTCAAAGAAAGATCGTGGGCATTTAAAGTTCCGGTTTTAAGAGGGATACTTAATTTTCTGCTTAGTATGACATCCGGGATGAAGACTCTTATGAGATCCACCGAGGTATATGGGGACGATATTGAATCGGGCGAGCCTTCGAGATTCGAAAAATGGGCAGCTAAAAAGCTCAAAACTGATGTGATGCATATTGCAATGGGAATAGGACTGATACTAGGGGTTCTATTTGCTGTGAGTTTATTCATCTTTCTTCCCACATACGCTACTAAATGGATTTTTTCTGCTATAGATCTAACCTCATATTCCCCATTTTTACAGTCATTTTTCCCAAATATTACTTCAGGCGTAATAAAGATTTTTGTTTTTGTGATGTATATTTTACTGGTAAGTTTAATGAAAGATATAAACAGGCTTTTTAGATATCACGGAGCAGAGCATAAGACAATCAGCGCTTATGAACACGGATTAGAACTAACGGTTGAAAATGTTCAGAAGATGAAAACCGCTCATGACAGGTGCGGAAGCACTTTTATTGTGTTTATTTTAGTTTTTTCAATTATGGTTTTATCTGTACTTCCTTGGTTTGAAAACACCTTCTACAATTTTTTAATTAGAATTGCTTGTTTGCCTTTAATTGCCGGAATCTGTTATGAGTTTTTAAAATTATTTGCAAGATTTGATAATATAATCACAAGAATTATTAAAGCTCCAGGCATGCTTCTTCAGAAGCTGACGGTTAAAGAACCAGATGATAGTATGGTCGAAGTTGCTATTGCATCTTTCAATTCTGTTTTAGCGCTCGAGGCAGATCCTTCCAAAGAAACGACTTCTTTTAGTATTTTCACCAGTATAGTCAAATCTAAAAAGAAACTTGTAGAAATTTTAACAGATAATAAAAAGGGTACCTTTGAAAATAAAGAAAGAGAGGCCGAGATAATTCTTTTAAATGTATTGGGTTTAGATAAGCATTCTGAACTATCAATAAATCTAAAAGTTCCCTCGGAAAAGCAGGGAATTGCCGAAGAAATAGCAAGAAAAAGGCAATTAGGAATGCCCCTACAATATGCTATAGGTAAGACCAACTTTTACGGATATGATTTCATTGTTGATCAAAGAGCGTTAATTCCAAGATTTGATACAGAACTTCTTGTTGAAGCTGCATTAAAGGAGATAAAGAAAAAGGGAGAGGATATTAGCGTTTTGGATATGTGCACCGGATCGGGGGCCGTTGGAATAACCATTAAAAAATTATCAAGAGTAAAAATGACTCTTAGCGACATAAGTGAAGAGGCTCTCAGTCTTGCTCTTGAAAATGTAAAGCTCCACGGAGTGGATGCTGATTTAGTTAAATCAGACCTTTTTTCAGAATTGGATGAGAAATTCGATATTATAGTTGTTAATCCTCCGTATATTCCATCTGAAGATATTAATGGATTGGATAATGAAGTGAAAAACTACGAGCCACTACTTGCATTAGACGGCGGGAAGGATGGATTAGATAAATATAGAGCTATTGCGGGGGAGTATTCTAAATACCTTAATGAAGAAGGTATAATACTCATCGAGGCTGGTATTGGCCAGATGAAAGAATTAATTGATATGTTTCCTGGGGAAAAACAAATTTTAGAGGATTACAACAATCCAAAAATCCCAAGAGTTTTGATCGTAAAAAATACCAATATCCAAAATCGATAGCTTAACTAAGGCATAATAGATAGAAATATCGCCCAACATAATATGGGATAATGTTTTTAGTTAATAAAGAAGTTGAAATTATTGAAATATAAAAAATTAGAAGGTAAAAGATGTTTGAACGTTTAAACAAAATGAAAGAAAGATATCAGGAGTTAAATGATTTAATTGGACTCCCTGAAGTAGTATCAAGACAAGATGAATGGAGAAAATTAGTAAAAGAACATAGTCAGCTTACTCCAATTGTGGAAGCATACAATGAATACTTGAAATACTCGGAAGATATGGATTCATGCAAAGAGATGATGAAAGAGGCTGACAAGGAGATGGCCTCTTTAGCGGAAATAGAATACTTTGAGGTAAGAGATAAAAGGGACGTTGTTGAGTTGGAGCTGAAAAAGCTTTTGATTCCAGTTGATCCGATGGATGAAAAGAACGTTATTATCGAGATCCGTGCAGGAGCAGGTGGAGAAGAAGCAGGGTTATTCGGAGCTGAACTTATGCGAATGTACAAGAGATTTGCTGAAAGAATTGGTTGGGGATACGAGGATATTAACCTCAACATTACAGAATTGGGTGGAGTTAAAGAGGTTTCATTTCTGATAAGGGGAAAGGGAGCATATTCAAAGATAAAGTACGAAAGCGGAGTGCATAGAGTACAAAGAGTTCCAGAGACCGAGAGCCAAGGAAGGGTGCATACGTCCACAATAACTGTGGCAGTTTTGCCTGAGCCCGAGGAGACCGATTTAGAGATTAACGATAAAGACTTTAAAATTGATACATATAGGGCAAGCGGAGCGGGAGGCCAGCACGTAAATAAAACTGATAGTGCGATTAGAATCACTCATCTTCCAACTGGACTGGTTGTTGAATGCCAAGATGAAAGATCACAGATTAAGAATAAAGAGAAGGCCTGGAAGGTAATGTTAGCAAGACTTTACGATCAAGCTAAAAGCAAACAAGATAAGGAGTATTCGGAAAACAGAAGGCTTCAAGTTGGAACAGGCGAAAGATCAGAGAGAATTAGAACATATAACTATCCTCAGGGAAGGGTTACCGACCATAGAATAGGAAAAACCATGTATAGCCTTACGGATTTTCTGGATGGAGATATTTTTGAAATGCTTGAGGCATTATCTTTGGCAGATCAAACCGCAAAGTTAGCTGGGTCTGAAGAGGAATAATCTTCCAGTTTTATATGTATTAAAGTATTTCTTTTCAAATAATTCTTAAGAACTGTTTATTATTGGTTGCTTAAATATATTATTGGCAACGTTTTGATGTTTGACAAAAGAAATGCATATTATGAAAAGCAAGTTTATTCAATATAGCAAGAACACCTGTGACTTTAGTCATGGGATGAATTGCCAACGATAAATTACATATGTGAATTAAAAGCACACTAAAA